>JASLOY010000027.1 GCA_030745255.1 Vicinamibacterales bacterium | reverse complement strand
CGTTCCGCAGCGGGTTGGCCTCCGCTGCGGGGGCGGCGGCCTCGCCACCGGTCGAGTCGGTCGGCCGCGCGGCGTCCTCGGTCCCGCCGCAGCTCGACAGAAGGACCGCCAGCAGCAGCGCCGGGAGCAGTGGTCGCGATGGCCACGCGTTCGTGATCGTCGAGTGGTGAGGCTTGTTTGACATGATGAAAGCGGCGAAGCCCTCCAGCTTCCTCCTGACTCCTGTCTCCTGACTCTCTAGTATAATCACCTCACTTCGATGGCTCCGCCGGCCGTTCCAGCCGACCGGCGCTCTACACATGACGGTCAAGATCAAACGTATCGGACTCTGGCGCACTGACGTCCTGAGGCGTCCAGGCGCGCTTGCCGAGACCCTCGAGCCACTCGCGCAGAGCAACGCCGACCTCAAGGTGGTCCGGGTGCGTGCGACGCCGGGTCGCGCCGGTCGCAATACGATCGAGATCTACGGCGGCGAAAGCCGGCGGGCCGCGATGGTGGCGCGTGCCGCCGGGTTCAGCAAATCGCCGGCCACGACCTTGCTGCTGCAGGGCGACAATCGCCCAGGGCTCGCCTATGCGGTTGCCAATGCGGTCGCCTGGGCCGGCATCGGCGTCCGCGATCTGGAGGCTGAAGTCGTCGATGCGCGCTACTCCGCCACCATTACCTTCAACAGCGAGGAAGACGCGAGGAAGGCCGTCGCTGTCATCCGCAAGGTCACGCGTGGCGGTGCGGCCCGGACCGATCGCACGCGGTAGATCATGCGTCTCCTCCTGATTGGATACGGTCGAATGGGCAAGCTAGTCGACCAGCTCAGCCAGTCCTACGACTTCGAGGTGGCGGGACGACTCGACATCGACAACAACCGTGACGGCACCGGCATTACAGCTGACCAGGTGCGCGACGTGGATGTAGCGATCGACTTCTCGACGGCCGACGCCGTGGTTGCCAATCTGCCCCGCCTGGCGGAGCACGGCGTCAACCTCGTGGTCGGCACCACCGGGTGGGTGGCCCAAGAGCGTGCGATGCGGAAGGTCGTGACCGACACCGGGATCGGGGTCGTCGCAGCTGCCAACTTCTCCCTCGGGGTCAACCTGTTCCTCGCCTTGACCGCGCGGGCGGCGCGGCTGTTCGAGCCGCATGAGGAATTCGGCGCCTGGATTCACGAGATCCATCATGCCGCCAAGATCGACGCACCGTCCGGCACCGCGCTGGCGATGCAGACCGAGATGGTGCGGAACGGCTACACCCACACCATCGACATGGCATCGACCCGGGTCGGTGCCGCGCCGGGCACGCACACGGTCGGAATCGATGGCCCGAGTGAAACGATCACCCTGACACACACGACGCGGGATCGGGCGACGTTTGCGCGTGGCGCACTCGAGGCGGCGCGCTGGGTACAGGGGCGACACGGCTGGTTCTCGATGCGAGACGTCCTGGGGTTGAATGCGGGCTGAAGAACACTGCACGCTGAACGATGACGCATAATTGGTCGGGATGCGGCACGGCGCTGGTGACGCCGTTCACGGCCGACGGGGCCGTGGACGACGCGGCGGTTCGCCGTCTGGCCGACCGGCAGATCGCGGGGGGAATCGACTTCCTGGTTCCATGCGGCACCACCGGTGAAAGCCCGACTCTCTCCGGCGCTGAACACCGGCGCGTCGTCGAGCTGGTCGTGGAGACGGCAGACGGGCGGGTTCCGGTGCTCGCCGGCGCGGGCGGCTACGACACCCAGGCGGTCATCGAGCGTGCCGCCGACATGCAACGCGCCGGGGCCAACGGCATCTTGTCGGTCACCCCGTATTACAACAAGCCGACGTCAGAAGGCCTCTATCAGCACTATCGCGCGATAGCCGACAGCACGTCGTTGCCGATCGTGGTCTACAACGTGCCGGGTCGTACTGGCTGTAACGTGGACGCGGCCACGCTGCGCCGGCTGGCCGACATCCCAAATGTCGTCGGCGTCAAAGAGGCCTCGGCGAACCTGCCGCAAATGTGCGAGATCTGCCGGGCGGCCCCCACCGGATTCAGCGTGCTGTCGGGCGACGATCTGTTCACGGTGCCGCTCATCGCCGTCGGTGGCTCGGGGGTCATTTCGGTCGCCTCCAACGAGATACCGGACGAGATGTCACGCATGGTGTCGCTGGCGTTGAAGGGCGACTTCGACACCGCCCGCCAGCTCCATGCCAGGCTGCTCCCGCTGATGCAGGTCAACTTCATCGAAGCCAACCCGATGCCGGTCAAGGCGGCAATGGCGCACCTCGGGCTGCTCGAGCCCCACTATCGTCTGCCAATGGTCCCACCGCGAACCGAATCGGTCGCGCGGATCGTGCAGGTGCTCAACGATCTCGATTTGAGGCCCCACCTCACACCGGCCGCATCCAGTTAGCGAGCGACGCTGCACCTCGACGCGCAAGACAACGGAGAACGCGATAGTGACCGCTGACCTTTCGTCGCTCCAGACGACCATCGAACGCCTTCACGCGGCGGGCGCCGACGCCGACCGTGATGAGGCCCGCACCGTCTTCGCAACCTTCCGGGCTGAACTGTCGTCGGGCCGTGTCCGGTCGGCCGTTCCGGACCCGGGCGCGCCAACCGGGTGGAAGGTGAACACCTGGGTCAAGCAGGGCATCCTGGTCGGGTTCCGGTGCGGAGACATCGCGCCGTTCGCCGGTCCGGACCCCGGCGTGCCCTTTCTCGACAAGGACACGTTGCCACTCAAGCCTCTCGCCGCCTCGTCGCGAGTCAGGCTGGTGCCTGGCGGCTCCTCGATTCGCGACGGCGCGTATGTCGGCGAGGGTGTGATCTGCATGCCTCCGATGTTCATCAACATCGGGGCGTATGTCGGCGAGAACAGCTTGATCGACTCGCACGCGCTCGTCGGCTCCTGCGCGCAGGTCGGGCAACGCGTGCATGTCAGTGCCGGCGCACAGATCGGCGGAGTGCTCGAACCGATCGGCGCGCTTCCGGTGATCATCGAAGATGATGCGCTGGTGGGGGGCAGCACCGGCATCTACGAAGGGGCGGTGGTGAAGGCGCGCGCGGTGATTGCAGCTGGCACCGTGTTGACCGGGTCGACCCCGGTATACGACCTGCCGCGCCAACGTGTCATCCGCCGGGAAGCGGGTTCCCCGCTCGTGATCCCAGAGGGGGCAGTGGTCGTACCTGGCACGCGGGCGGTCACCGCCGACGCCGGGCGCGAGTGGGGGCTTTCCTTGGCCACCCCGGTCATCGTCAAGTATCGCGACGACAAGACCGACACCGGCACAGAGCTCGAGGCGTGGCTGCGGTGACAACGTTCGACGTGGTCGAGCTCGCGCGGTCGCTGATTGACATCGATTCGACCACCGGAAGCGAGGGACCGGTCGTTGGCTGGCTCGCCGACTGGCTGCGCGCGCGCGGATACACCGTCGAGACGCAGCCGGTTGAGGGCGAACGCTGCAATCTTTACGTGACGCTCGGCGCGCCGGTCGTGGTGCTGTCGACTCACCTGGATTGCGTACCGCCGTTCTTCCCGAGCCGAGAAGAGGACGGGCTGCTGTATGGACGGGGCGCCTGCGACGCCAAGGGGATCGCCGCGGCGCAGGTTGGGGCGCTCGAGCGGCTGCGTGCTTCGGGAGAAACCCGGGTCGGTCTGCTCCTGGTGGTCGGCGAGGAGCGCGGCAGCCACGGGGCCCACGCGGCGAACCGGGTGCCGCCGGGTTCCCGATATCTCCTCAACGGCGAGCCGACCGACAACCGGCTCGGCGCGGCGACACGAGGTGTCTACCGGGCCATCCTGCGCGCCCGTGGACGCGCGGCACACTCGTCGCATCCCGAGCAGGGCGAATCGGCCATCGAGAAGCTGCTCGATGCGCTCGTGGCGCTTCGCACGCTCGATCTGCCGGTCAGCCCGACCCTCGGAGCCACCACCTACACGGTCGCCCTGATCGACGGCGGTGTGGCCCCCAATGTGGTGCCTCCGCATGCGAGCGCAGAGGTGAATTTCCGTATCGTGGGCCGGGCGACGACGGTGCGGACGGCGCTGAATCCGCTGACGCACCTGGTCGGAATCGAGGACGTGGTCGAAGTGCCCCCGGTCGAGATGGTGACCGTGCCAGGATTCGACACCGCTGTGTTCCCGTTCACGACCGACATCCCCTTTCTGTCGGCCTGGGGACAACCGCTGCTGTTCGGTCCAGGCTCGGTGCTGGTCGCCCACACGGCCGAGGAGCACGTTCGAATCGACGAGCTCCGCGCCGCGGTTGGCCACTATACCCAGACCTCACAAGCGCTCCTCGAGCGCTCAGAGGACTGAGGGCCCGCGAAAGAACAACTTCCCATTTGGTGGCCGCCGATACATCCCGTCTGGCGGCGTTGGGCTTCGTTTCAGCGGGGTCAAATACTGCCGGTATCTTCCCTCGTCGCGCCTTGCCAGCCGGGCGCCTCGACACCCCAAAACGGGCACGTATTCTTGCGCGGACCCTGAGTACGCGGTCTTCCCCCATCCGACTCCTTTGGCTTCAGGCTTCAGGCTTCAGGCTTCGGGCGCTCGGCTACTGCTGACCCGCCGACTCGAGCCGCACGCGGCGGAGCTCGATGCGGTTGACTGGCGTCTCCCCATCGGTCGGCGTGGCTTCGATCCGCTCCACGGCCTCGAGGCCCTCGACGACGTTGCCAAACACCGTATACACGCCGTTGAGCTCCTCAGCCACGTCGGTCACGATGAAGAACGAGGTCGAGGCGCTCGCCGCCTCCTCGCCGCGGGCCATCGACACGATGCCCTTGACGTGCGGCTTGTCGCTGAACTCCGGCGCGAGTGTGCCGACCAGCGCGCGCTGCTCCTCGGTGAGCGGCACATTGCGGCTCGGCATGAACCCGGTCTGTATGACGAATCCCGGCACGACTCGATGAAACGCGGTGCCGTCATAGACACCTGCGTCGGCCAGCCGCAGGAAGCTCCGAACATGCTCGGGGGCGCGGTCGGGAAACAGCTCGAGCGTAATCGGCCCGGCGTCGGTCTCGAGCACCGCGCGATACGCCGCCAGCTCCTCGACCGTCTCGGTCGTGAATGCCGGTGGCGGGGGCGGCGCCCAATCGCGGATGGTCACCGTCACGATCTCGACGCGCTGGGTCGCCTTGCCGGCGGCATCGACGGGCGTCTCCGAGATTCGGGTTACAACTGGCAGCCCCTCCGAGACCCGGCCCCATACCGTGTGGTGACCGTCGAGCCCGGGCTGGGCCACGACCGTCACGAGGAACTGCGTGCCGTCGCTGTTCGGGTCTCCCGGCACTCCCACCGACGACACCGTGCCCGGCGTGTGGCGCTCGTCGTTCGGCTCGGCGGCGAGGAGCCCCAACCCGCCCCGGCCGTACTCTTCACGCCGCTCCGGGTCCTTTGTGAGCGGGTCGCCCCCCTGGACGATGCCCCGCGCAACCATCCCGTGAAAGCTGGTGCCGTCATAGGTCCCGTCTTCGACCATCCGCAGGAACAGCCCGACATGGTTGGGCGCCGCCCCGGGAAGTAGATCGATGACGAACGTGCCCTGGGTCGTCTCGACGACCGCCTGTTTATCGCGCATCTCGTCGAGCGAGAGCGGCGTCACGAACAGTTCGCGCTCCTGTTGCGCGGTAAGCGGAACCGTCAGCAGCACGAAAACCATCAGTGTGAACCGCTTCACGTCATCTCTCCGTCGATTCGAGGCCGTCACGGAATCGAATCGATGCTGCCGGAGCCCCACGGCGGTCCGGTCCCGGACCTGTTCGGGACCGTCGGCGCGCGACCATGCGCGCCCGCGAGCGACCGTGCCGGGGTCCGGGACGGAACTCCAGTTTAGTAAGATCATAAGGATGTCACTCCTGGAGCACCAGTCTGAAGAGGAATCCCCATCCCGCACCGGACGCGTCGTCTTGATCGGCTTGATCGTCATCGGGTGCGGTGTCGGCGCCTATTTCTACATGGCACCGGTCGAGGACGTCGCACCAGTCACGACCGCCGCCGACCCGCCCGCTGCGACACCGAGGCCGGCACCTGAGCCGACGCCGGAAGCGGTCCCGGAGCCGGAGGCGCCGCCACTGGTAAGGGAGCCGGAGCCGGAGGTGGTCGCCGAGGCGCCTCCGCCAGCCGCGCCGCTCGAGCCGATCCTGCGGGTCGTGAGCGACGTGCCTGGCGCGTCGGTGTTCCTCGACCGCACGTATCTGGGCACCACCCCATTCGAAATCGCCGAGGTCGCGCTCGGCCCGCATCGGCTCAATGTGTCGGCGGAAGGCTACGAGGGCATCGTCCGGGACATCGAGATCGGCGATGAGCCGGTGTCGGTCGACATCCGCTTCCTCGAGGTCCGCCTCGATGCCTCGGTGCCGGTCGAGCACAAGCACCGGTTCGGCTCCTGCAACGGCGTGCTCCGCGCCGACCTCGACGGCATCCACTACGACACCACCGACGACGACGCGTTCTCGATTCCGCTCGACGAGATCGAGCGACACGAGATCGACTATCTCGAGCACACCCTGACCCTGAAGCATCGAGAAGGGCGGACATACAACTTCACCGACGACCAGGACACCGCCGACGCGCTGTTCGTATTCCACCGCGACGTGGAGCAGGCACGGGAACGGCTGTCGGCCAGCGAGGCACAGTGAGCCCCGGTCCGCAGCCGACGCGCTGCCCATGGGCTGGCTCCGACCCGCTGTACCAGCGGTATCACGACGCCGAGTGGGGAATCCCCGCCCACGACGACCGGCATCTGTTCGAAATGCTGGTACTGGAAGGGGCGCAGGCCGGACTCGCGTGGATCACGATTCTCCGCAAGCGCGAGGGCTACCGCCAGGCGTTCGACAACTTCGACCCGGCCGCTGTGGCGCGCTACGACCGGCGCCGGGTGACCCGGCTGCTCGGGAACCCGCAGATCGTGCGGAACCGGCTCAAGGTCGAGTCGACGGTCGGCAACGCCCGGGCTTTCCTGCAGGTCCAGAACGACGAGGGCAGCTTCGACGAATACGTCTGGCGTTTTGTCGACGGCCACCCGATCCAGAATCGCTGGAAGACCCTGGGCGCAATTCCGGCGGAGACCGCGGCGTCGAAAGCGATGAGCAGGGACCTCAAGCGTCGAGGGTTCCGGTTCGTCGGCCCGACCATCTGCTACGCGTTCATGCAGGCCACCGGGATGGTGAACGACCACCTGGTGGATTGCTTCCGCTACAAGGCGCCGGCGCCTTGACGGCCCGTGGTGAAGACCCGCGTGGGACCGCGAACGGCGATGGACCTGGCCATCAGGGCGCACCGAAGGAAAACACCGGGCTGAATGCGACAACTGTCAATAGTCGCCCAACCGGGGGTCATTGCCAGGATGCCGTGCCGTACGAATGCAGCAGGACTGTTGCCACGGGCTGCTGGCTGCTAGGCCGCCCCTCCACGAACAGCCGGGGATTCTGCATCGATGCACTCGGTGAGGCGGCGCCAGGCGTGCCGAGGTGGCCGATAGGCGCCGACCGGGAGCGCCAGACTGAGATACGATCCACCCTCGCGAATCATCAGCTGGCGCTCAACGAGAGCATCCAGCTGTGCCTGGACCGACGTACTCGAGCGCACATGGGTATCGCTCTGTAGCAGCCGTCCCGCTTCGACCACGGTTCGGACGCGGTCACACGCGAGATACAGCGCGCGACCGACGCCGTCGAGCCGCACGACCGGGTCGGGCGCGATCGGCCGCTCGTCCCGGATCCAGAGCGCGTCGTCGGTGTCGACGGAAAAGAGCCGGCTGGCAGCCTGGGTGCGCTGCCACGCCCGGACCTGCCGGCGCAACGGGGTCGTGTATCGCCTCACGTCCTGTGGCGTCTGATACCGATACGTGAAGAAATAGGCGAGCCTCGCCACGACGTCCCGTGAGAATCCATAGACGTGCTCGTACGCCGGGTTCGGCGCAACGTCGGTGAAGCCGAGCTCCCGTGAACGGCTGAAGTTCGGGCTGAACCGATCCAGCCGTAGCGGCGCCACCATCTGCGGCGGCGGCAGATGGTTGAGACGCGGGATCAGCGCAGCCATCCGGTCATAGCTCTCCGGGCTCTCGCCGGGAAACCCGCAGATCAAGTTCCAGAGTGGCGCGATACCGAGCTCGTGACACCACTTGAGGAGCTGGACGTTCTGCAGGACGCTCACACCCTTGCCCATCAGGCGCAGCACCCCGCTGTCGAGGCTCTCGATGCCCGGTTGCACCACTGTGACACCTGACTCGGCCAGCAGGCGCACCTGGTCACGCTTCAGGTTCGACTTCACTTCGTAGAAGATGTCCAGCCCCATCCGGCGCGCGGCGAGCTGGGGAAGAAAGTCCTTGAAATAGGCCAGGTCGAGAATGTTGTCGACGGCGGACATGACCGCCGGACCATGTGTGCGATGAAGAAACTCAACCTCGTCGAGCGCCCGGGCGGCAGACTTGCTGCGGAAGGTCAACGTCGACCCGTTCAGACCGCAAAAGGTGCAATGCATCCGCTCACCCCACCAGCACCCCCGCGAGGTCTCGAACAGAAGTACAGGTGAATAGCTCGTTCTGAGTCCGGCCGCCTGATACTGGCGGAAAAAATCCCCGTAATCGGGATACGGCAAGGCGTCGAGGTCGCTGACGGCGGGTGCGTTCGGGATCGGCTGTGGGGACGCGGCGGGCGGCACGTTGGCCGCAGTGTAGACGCCGGACAGACCATCGACGTCCTCGCCGGCGAGGACCCGATCGACGAGATCCGGAAAGACGACATCCCCCTCACCAGAAACCACCGCGTCGATGAACGGAAACTGCCGTATCATTTCCGCACCCATCTCCCCTTCGCAGTTCGCTCCGCCGAAGACGATGCAGGTCTCCGGAAGCCGCCGCTTGACGAGCCGGCCAAGCGCCAGTGACGCCGCCTGCTGCTGAAACGCGCTGGTGAATCCGACGACGCGGGGCCGCTGCCGGACAATCCGCTCGAGACAGCGCTCGAGAAACGGGATGGCTCGCCGCCGCATCCGACGCGCCTGGCGCAGGAAGTTCGCCGACGGTCCGACATGACCGCCCCCCTCGCCGCGCAGGATCGCGTCGACATAGCCGGTGTCATCATCGGTTGTTGACCGCCCCCGTAGCGCGTGGGAGAAGATCCATTCCCCGACCAGCGTGAGGGTCGGCGCCGCCCGCGCCAGCGATACCTGGAGGTAGGTGCCCACGCCGACGAGCTTGGCAAACCGCAGGGTGAAGTACTGAATCCGGGCAGACCGACCTCGCCGGACGAGACCCGCCTTCAGGAGACTGAGCCCGATCGCCGGCTGAAGCGGCGGGCCGAACGGCATCGACACAAGGAGCACATCGAGGCGATCCCGCCGCGATGTGCTCCGACCGTGCGAATGCTGGGGAATCGGCATCCTCTTTCCCGTATCGTCCTATCGCTTACTTGAGCTGGCGCGTCAACTCCATTCGTTGTCATTCCCCGCCCAGTTTCGTCATCGCCTTCGCCGGCTTCTTCGCCCCGGTGGCCGACACTTCCGTGAACACATCGAAGAAGCCGCCGCGGACCTTCTTCATGCTCTTCTTGCCGATCGTCTTCGTCTTCCCTTTTGCGCCGGCACTGCTCCGCTTGCCTGTTCGTCCACCCATGGTTGCCTCCCTGTCTGTGTCTGTGCCACGCACAGCTTGTCGATGGGCACAGCTTACGAAAACCGACATCCCCGATTCCTTGACCGGCGTCACGGCGGTGCCGTGATTCCAAACATGTTCCTGAGGCCCGACGGCGCGCCTGCGCACCATATGCCGATGGAAGCCTGTAGCCAAGAGCCGACCGAAAAAACCCTCGCCTGGGCCTGCGCACCGAGGCCCCTGGCCACAATTGGCACTGCCAAGTCGGGTGACGGAGGCGGGTCAGCCGATCTCGACGACGGCACGCCGGCTCCGGTGGCGGTCGAGCACCGCACGCCCCAGCCGCTTACTGAGATACACCTTCGACTCGCGGGCATCGTCGGCGTTGGGCTCGAACTGCACGACGTTGAACTCCAGGTGATCGAGCGTGCCACGCATGTCGTAGAGCCGGTTCTTGGTCTTTGCGACAACCTCGTCGAAGCCGTTGTCGAGCGCCCATGCCTCCTGTTGCTCGGTGAGCGCCCGAAAGAACCCCTGTCCACGCCAGTCGCGGCGTGTGCCGCCGATCCAGCTGTAGAGAATCTTGCGGTCCTCGAATGTCACGCTGTCGGAGAGCCGCATGACCAAGTCGGCCAGCTTCGGCTCTGCTTCGCTGGCGCGCAGCTCATGAGACACCTTGTAGGCGACCGGCACCACCGTGCCCGGATCGTCAGGGAGCGCCGCCTCGGCCATGACGATCTGATGGTCACGGCTGCTCAGACGTGCGACGACCTCCGCCGCCGTCTTGCGCCGGTTGAACTCGCCAAAGAATTCTTCGATGTACTGGATCTCCAGCGAACCCTGTTGCAACCCGTACTGCCTGATCCGATACTCCATCGACGTAAGTGCCTGGACGTCACCTGAGGGTGACATCGTCATGGTCAGAGCATCGGGTCCTCGCCCGTAGTGGTCTGGTGACGCGTGATCATACACTGACGTCACGCGATGCCGGAGCTTCCCGATATCACCGTGTATGTCGAGTGCCTCCAGGCGCATCTCGTCGGGCAGCCGCTGCTTCGGGTCCGGCTGGCGAGCCCATTCGTGCTCCGCTCGGTGACACCTCCGATCACCGATGTCGACGACAAGAAGGTGCGCGCCGTCAGCCGGCTCGGCAAGCGTATCGTGATCACGCTGGCCGGGGACCTGTCACTGGTGATCCATCTGATGATCGCCGGCCGGCTCCGGTGGCGAGATCCGGGCGCCCCGATTCCAAAACGACGCGGACTCGCCGCATTTGATGTGCCGACCGGCACCGTGCTCTTCACCGAGGAAGGCAGGCAGAAGAGAGCGTCACTCCATCTGGTCTTTGGCGCCGCGGCGCTCCGGGCCCACGATCGGGGTGGTCTGGAGGTGCTCGGTGCCACCACGGACACGTTCCGGAACGCATTGACCAGAGAGAGCCACACCGTCAAACGTGCCTTGACGGACCCGACGCTGTTCTCCGGGATCGGCAACGCCTACTCGGACGAGATCCTCCATGCCGCGCGGCTGTCTCCCATGAAACTCACGCGCACGCTGACCGAGCCGGAGATGCTGCGTCTGTTCGAGGCGACACGGACGACGCTCGAGCTCTGGACCGACCGTCTCAGACAGGAGGTCGGCACCGGATTTCCGGAAAAGGTCACGGCGTTCCGTGAGGGCATGGCTGTGCACGGACGCTACGGCATGCCGTGTCCGGCGTGCGCGTCGCCGGTGCAGCGAATCGTCTACGCCAGCAACGAGGCAAACTACTGCCCGCGCTGCCAGACGCACGGACGCCTGCTGGCCGACCGCGCCCTGTCCCGGCTGCTCAAGCGCGACTGGCCGCGTTCATTGGACGAGCTGGAAACCATGACCTCGTCACGTCGGGAGCACGCTAGCGGGAACGGGAACGCGAACGACTGATCGAAAAACCGGCGAAGTCGACCAGTTCTCTCCTGTCTCCTACCTCCTTGCGAGTGGGTGCTTACACCGATACGCCGCCGACTTCGTAGGCGAGTGACGGGCCCAGCCAGCGCTCCACCTCGCGCACAGCCACTCCCTTGCGCCGTGCGTACTGCTCGACCTGGTCGGCCCCGATCCGTCCGACCGTGAAGTAGGCTGCCTGTGGATGCGCGAAGTAGAGTCCGCTGACGCTGGCGGCCGGCGTCATCGCCGCGCTCTCGGTCAGATCGAGGCCGATCGAACGGGCCTCGAGCAGATCGAACAGCTTGAACTTCTCGCTGTGGTCCGGGCAGGCGGGGTAACCGAACGCCGGCCGGATACCGCGAAACCGTTCCCGCTGCAGCTCCTCCGCTGAGAACTGCTCGTCTTGGCCGTAGCCCCACTGGCGTCGCGCCTCGACGTGCAGATACTCGGCCGCCGCCTCGGCCAGCCGGTCGGCCAACGCCTTGACCATGATGGCGTGGTAGTCGTCGTGGTCTCGCTCATACTCGGCCGACAGCCGGTCGGCCCCGATGCCGGCCGTCACCGCGAATGCGCCAATGTGATCGAGCCGTCCGCCCTCACGCGGCGCAATGAAGTCTGCCAGCGAGCGGTTCGGTCGCCCGCCAGGCTGCTGGTCCTGCTGACGGAGCATCGTGAACCGCAGCACCTCGTTCGCGTCCGCGTCGGCGCTGGTCGCGCCCGGCTCGAAGACGACGATGTCGTCATCCTCGGCCGCTGCCGGCCAGAAGCCGAACACGGCGCGCAGGCTCAGGAGCCGTTCATCGATGATGCGCTCGAGCAGTGTGGTGCCGTCCGCGTGGAGCTGCCTGGCCTGCTCGCCATACACCGCATGGTCGAGCACCGCGGGGAACCGTCCTTTGATCTCCCAGGCGGAAAAGAAGAACGTCCAGTCGATGAACGGCCTCACCCCCTCGATGTCGATCTCGTCGAGCACACGCCGCCCCAGAAACGCCGGCGTCGGCAGATCGGCCGCCGCCCAGTCGTCGCGGAACCGATTGGCGAGCGCCTCGTCATAGGTCCTCAGCGGCTTCTGCTGGCGAACGTCGTATTGCGCGCGGAGCGTTGCCTGGTCGTCCCGATTGACGCGGTCGAGCTCGGTCCTTCGATCGGGGCTCAAGAGGCTCGACACCACGTCGATGACCCGCGACGCGTCGACGACGTGCACCGTGCTCTGGTCATATTCCGGCGCGATCTTGACCGCGGTGTGCTGCCGGCTGGTGGTGGCGCCTCCAATCAGCAGCGGTCGGCCGATCCGGCGCCGCTTCATCTCCTTGGCCACGAACACCATCTCGTCGAGCGATGGGGTAATCAACCCGCTCAGGCCGATGATGTCGGCCTGCTCGTCGACCGCCGCCTGCAGGATCGTGTCGCAGCGCACCATCACCCCGAGGTCCACGACGTCGTAGCGGTTGCACCGCAGGACGACGGCCACGATGTTCTTGCCGATATCGTGCACGTCGCCCTTGACGGTCGCCATCACGATCTTGCCCTGTGACGCACTGGCGGTTCCGCTCGCCAGCCGCTCCCGCTCCATGAATGGCTCCAGATACGCAACCGCCTTTTTCATCACGCGGGCGCTCTTGACCACCTGCGGTAGAAACATCTTGCCGGCGCCGAAAAGGTCGCCGACGACCTTCATCCCGTCCATCAACGGCCCCTCGATCACCTCGAGCGGTCGGCCCCGGGCCTGTCGCGCCTCCTCGACGTCGGCTTCGATGTGGTCCACGATGCCGTGCACCAAAGCGTGCGACAGCCGCGCGTCGACCGTTCCCTCACGCCAGGCCAGGTCGACCTGGCGCTTGGCGCCGCTGCCTTTGACCATCTCGGCGAGCTGCACCATCCGCTCGGTCGCGTCCGGCCGGCGATTGAAGATGATGTCCTCGACGTGCAACAGCAGATCCGGCGAAATATCTTCGTAAACCACCAACTGCCCGGCATTGACGATGCCCATGTCCATGCCCGCCTTGATGGCGTGATAGAGGAACGCCGAGTGAATCGCCTCGCGGACGACGCTGTTCCCCCGAAACGAGAACGAGAGATTACTGACCCCCCCGCTCACGAGCGCACCGGGGCAGCTCTCCTTGATGGCTCGTGTCGCCTCGATGAAGTTGACGGCATAGTCGTTGTGCTCCTCGAGCCCGGTGGCGATCGCCAGGATATTGGGGTCGAAGATGATGTCGTGTGGGTCGAAACCCGCCGTCTTCGTCAGCAGCCGGTAGGCGCGCTGACAGATCTCGACCTTGCGCGCGATCGTGTCCGCCTGCCCAGTCTCGTCAAAGGCCATCACGACGGCCGCGGCCCCATACCGCCGGAGCGACCTGGCCTTCTCGAGAAAGTCGGCCTCCCCTTCCTTCAAGCTGATCGAATTGACCACCGGCTTGCCCTGGACGCACTTCAGCCCGGCCTCGAGGACCGACCATTTGGAGCTGTCGATCATCACCG
Source organism: Vicinamibacterales bacterium (assembly GCA_030745255.1). Classification (GTDB taxonomy): domain Bacteria; phylum Acidobacteriota; class Vicinamibacteria; order Vicinamibacterales; family UBA8438; genus NP936. Next base: position 1,138 of record JASLOY010000027.1, on the reverse strand, counting down.
GCACCCGCGCGATCTCCGGCTCGGTCGCGATGAGGTTCAGAAACCGGGTCATCTCCCGCTCGGAGTCGAGCAACCCTTCGTCCATGTTCACGTCGATGAGGTTGGCGCCGCCGCGCACCTGGTCCGCGGCCACCGCGGTGGCCGCAACGACATCGTCCGACTTGATCAACCGCGCGAACCGCGCCGACCCGGTCCCGTTGGTACGCTCGCCGACCATCAGGAAATTGCTGTCGTCCCGGACCGTCAAAGTCTCGAGCCCGCTGAATCGGGACACGCTCGCGGTGTCGGCGGACCGTTTGCGCGGGGCAACGCCGCTCACCGCGGCTGCAATGGCGCGGATGTGGTCCGGCGTCGTGCCGCAGCAGCCGCCGACCATATTGACGAAGCCGCTACGGGCGAATTCGCCCAGGTGTTCGGCCATGTGTTCCGGGGTGTCGTCATAGCCGCCGAATTCGTTGGGCAGCCCGGCATTGGGGTAGACGCTGATGTTGACCCCGGCGACCGTTGCGATCTCCTGAATGTGGGGGCGCAACTCTTCGACGCCGAGCGCGCAGTTGAACCCGACGCTGACCGGCCGGGCGTGGGCGACGGCGTTCCAGAAGGCTTCCGGCGTTTGGCCCGACAGCGTGCGGCCGGAGGCATCGGTGATGGTCCCCGATATCATCAATGGCAGGCGGATATCGTGGTCATCGAAATATTTCAACGTCGCGTAGATGGCGGCCTTGGAATTCAGGGTGTCGAAGATGGTTTCGATCAGCAACAGATCGACCCCGCCTTCGACCAGCCCGGCGAGGGCGTCGGTATAGGCGGTGACCAGGGCATCGAAGCTGATGTTGCGAAAGCCGGGATCGTTGACGTCCGGCGACATCGATGCGGTGCGGTTGGTCGGCCCTAGGACGCCGGCGACGAGGCGCGGCTTGTCGGGCGTCTTGGCGGTGGCCTCATCGGCGGCGGCGCGCGCCAGCCTGGCGGCTTCGAAATTGAGCTCGCGGACGATCTCCTCCATCCCGTAATCGGCTTGCGAGATGGACGTCGAATTGAAGGTGTTGGTGCCGACGATGTCGGCGCCGGCGTCGAGGAAGGCGGCGTGGATGCGTTGGATGATGTCCGGCTTGGTCAGCGACAGCAGGTCGTTGTT
>JASLOY010000279.1 GCA_030745255.1 Vicinamibacterales bacterium | reverse complement strand
TGACGTGGAGGCGTTTGTCGGGGGCGCCGAGCAGCACGACGACATGACCATCGTGCTGTTACGCATTGAGGAGCAGCTCTCCGGTGGGCCCGTGGCGACGACCGACGCATGACTGAGACCGATCCCGCTGTTGTCTTCCGCACCCAGTCCGAGATCGAGGCAAGCGTTGTAAGAGGCTTGCTGGAGATCCACGGTATCAGCGCTGTGTTGTCGTCCTATGGGTCGCACGCCATCTTGTCAGCCCCCCTCAGCGGGTCCGGTGAGGTGCGGTTGACCGTGCGTGCCGACGAAGCGGGGCGGGCGACCCGGCTGATTGCCGAATTTCGGCACGAGGTGTCGGACCGGGTGACCCGGATCCGGGACGAATTTCGCGCGGTCGAAGAGGTGCTGGGGTACCGCTTCACCGATGGGGGCCTGCTCGAGCATGCGCTGACGCACCGGTCACGGGCCCACGAGGATGCCAGCGGGGGGGTGCGGGACAACGAGTCGCTCGAGTTCCTGGGAGACGCGGTGCTGGGATTCGTCATTGCGGACCGGCTGTTTCGCGAGTGCCCTGACTGGGACGAGGGGCAGAAGTCGAAGGCCAAAGCGATGATGGTGTCGACGTCGGCTCTGGCACGGGTGGGTGACGAGCTGGGTCTCGGCAAGCATCTTCTGCTGGGACGCGGCGAGGAGAAGACAGGTGGCCGGCGAAAGCGGTCGCTTATTGCCGATACCTTTGAGGCCATTGTGGCCGCGGTCTATCTGGACGGTGGTATCGAGGCGGCGAGAGAATTCATCGAGCGCTGGTTCCGGCCACAACTCGACGCGGTGCGGGTCGGAGCGCTCACGCCGGGCCTGACCGCCGATCACAAGTCGACGCTGCAGGAACGACTGCAGTCCCGCGATATGGGGTTGCCGCAGTATCGACTCGTTGGCGAAACCGGGCCGGCCCACCGGAAAGTGTTCGAGACCGAAGTGCGAGCCGGGGAGCGCCCGCTTGCTCGCGGCGAAGGCTTCAGCAAGAAGGAATCGGAACAGCGCGCCGCCGAACGGGCGCTGCAAGTGCTTGCCCGGGGCCACTGAGGTCAATCGATCTCGATCAAGCTCCAGGAGGGGTCCCGCGCGTCGCGGTCGGCGGATGCTATGGGACGCTCCGGCATCGCCATCGCGGGCTCCATGTATGGAAAGCGACTGACGGCGTACTCCTGCGCTTCCCTCGCGAGGTCTTCCTCACCGGGCGGTCTCGACTGTCCATGGAGGTGGACCCAGAGCCGCAGTACCGGGTCGGCGAAGCTGTAGCGCTTCTGACGCACGGTCAACAGGTCGACATCCTCCAGCCAGGACAGGTAGTCCTTGGTCGAACCTGGCGTGCGACGGAGCCGGTGCGCGATCTCGGTCAGCGTGAGGGGCTCTTCCTTTGCCAGTATCTGAAGAATCGCCTTCAGCGCTCCGTACCCCCGCGCGCGGTGGAGCCGCAGCTCGTAACAGAACCGACAGGCCATCGAGAGCGGTGCACCGGGCGCCATCTGCGCTGCCAGCGCGCTCACCGGATCCCCGGCGCCCATGGTCGCTGTGGCCTCCGCAAGGAGACGCAGATACAGGGGGCGCCCGTCGGTCAGTGCGTGAATGATACGGGCGAGCTCGAGCCGCTCGTCGTTCGTGTTCCCGATGTCGAGGCGTGTCAACGCCGTCGTGACCTCGGACGGGGCCAATGGGGGCAGATGCACGAACTCGAAGCGTTCCGAAGCGTCGCGAAATAGCCGCAACGAGCGGGTCACGAAGCGGGTCGTCAGCACGAACCGATTCGGGCTCTCGCACAGGGTTTGCCAGAGCTCGCGCAGCGCGCCACGCAGTCCGGGGAAGCTTTCAAAGGTCCGGACCTCGAGTGCTTCATCGAGCAAGAAGGTGACGCCGGCCCCACTCGGTGTGCGCGCGTGCTCGAAGAAGTGACGGAGCCGGTCGAATGCCGCGCGAGCCGAGCCGCTGTCGTTGCTCCCCGCGCGCAGCTCGGGGGCCTGGCACCCTGCAGTCTGCGTGACCAAGGAGAGACAACCCTCGGGGGTTGTGGCGACGCGCTCGATGTCGATGTACTCCGTTTCGGAACCGAGCAGTTCGGCGAGGCGATGCAAGACGGTGGTGCGGCCGCTGCCACACCCACCGACGATCACCGGGAGCCGTGGCGGGGTCGCCTCGAGCGCGGCGAGGATTCTCCGTTCGACGGCGGGACGCTCAGCCAGTACTCGCTCTTTTCGAAGTGACGCCGTATCGTTGGCGTGCTGCGGGGCACAGCGGATGATCACTCAGATCGCTAGAAGGTAAATAAGAGCGAACAGATTGTCAAACCGAACGTGCTCACGGACAAACAATTTCGCACTTGACTTCTGCGGCGTCGTGCGAATGCCTCGTCTGGCTCTCTTAGCACATGGTGCGCGTCGGGTTCTCGGGTCGTGCGCCGTGTGTCGCCTTCTGTTACGATCGTTCGCTTGGGTGCGGCCACAAGGGATGCCTGAGGGCACCGCTCGAGAACATGTGAACAGAGGCAGAGCGTGAACATCGCGGTCATCGGCGCGCAGTGGGGCGATGAAGGGAAGGGCAAGATCGTCGACCTGCTCACGCCGCACGTGTCGATCGTCGCTCGTTATCAGGGCGGACACAACGCAGGCCACACGGTCAACGTGGGCGACGAACAGTTCATCCTGCATCTGCTCCCGTCTGGCATCCTCCATGCCGGCGTACGCTGCGTCATCGGCAATGGCGTGGTGGTCGACCCCGAGGCGTTGTTCGCCGAGGTCGATATCCTTGGCAGACAGGGAATCGAGGTCGGGGACCGACTGCTGATCAGCGACAAGGCGCATGTGATTCTGCCCTATCACCGGGAGCTCGAAGTGCTCGCCGAAGCGCGACGCGGCGACCGTCGAATCGGCACGACGTCGCGTGGGATCGGGCCAAGTTACGAAGACAAGGTGGGACGCCGCGGGATTCGGATCGCGGACCTGGGCGACGCGTCGGACGATGGCCCTCTGGCGGCGGCGATCCGGGAAAACGTGTCGGCACGGAACCGTGCAATCGAAGGGGCAGAGACCGACTGGCACACACTGCATGCGGACGTGCGCGCGTTCTGGTCGCGGCTGGAGCATTGGGTGGGTGACGCTTCGCTGTTCTTGACGGCGGCCATGCAGGCCGGTCAGTGCGTGCTGTTCGAGGGTGCGCAGGGGACCATGCTCGATATCGATCATGGGACTTATCCATTCGTCTCGTCGTCGAGCGGCACGGCCGGCGGCATCTGTACGGGACTGGGCGTGGGTCCGCGTTCGATTGGCGCGGTGCTGGGCATCGCGAAGGTGTATACGACGCGAGTCGGTGAGGGCCCCCTGCCGACTGAGCTACATGGCGACATGGGGGATCAGTTGCGCGAGAGTGGTCGGGAGTACGGCGCTTCGACCGGCCGGCCACGGCGTTGTGGGTGGTACGACGCGGTGACGGTGCGCTACGCGGCGCGGATCAACGGGCTGGATGCGCTCGCGGTCACGAAGCTGGACGTGTTGGATGGTCTCGATGAGATACCGTTGTGCACCGGCTACAGGCACGGGGAGGAGATTCTGACCGAGTTTCCGTCGAACGGCGCGACGCTGGCCGCGTGCGAGCCGGTGTTTGAGAAGCTGCCAGGGTGGACGAGCCCGACCGCTGGCGTTCGCCGTTACGAAGACCTTCCGCCTGAAGCACAGGCGTATCTCCAGCGGATCGAGACGGTCACGGGTGTTCCCATCGCGATCGTCTCGACCGGGTCTGACCGGGCCGACACCATTCTCGTGGCCGGAGGGCTGATCGATCGCTGGCAGGCGGAGCGCGCGGCGTCGACGGCCATCTCATAGGGCGCTCTCGAGGAGCGAGAAGGCAGAAGTCGGAAAAACTGGTATGCGACACGTCGCGAGGGGAAGACGTCTCGCGCCTCTCGGTGGCCTGGTGATGGTGATCCTGGCTGTCGGGTGTGCTGCGCCTGGACCATCCGTCGAGGAGGCACGGGCGTTCGTGGACGACGCCGAAGAACGGCTCCTGGAGCACTGGATTGTTGCCGAGCGCGCGGCGTGGGTGCAGAGCACGTTCATCACCGACGACACGACAGCCGTTGCGGCCGACGCCCAGACGGCCCTCATCGGAGCGACGATGGAGCTGGCGAGCCAGGCGGCCCGTTTCGACGGTGTTGCCTTGCCCGAGGAGATTCGGCGCAAGCTAATGCTGTTGAAGACCTCGATGGGCTTGGCGGCGCCGGAGGATCCAGCGCTCCAGGCGGAGCTGTCCAGAATCACGACGGGGATGGAGAGCACCTATGGCAAGGGGCTATTTTGCCCGGGCGACGGAGAGGACTGCCTGGATCTGCCGCAAATGGAGCGGATGATTGCCGGGAGCCGCGATACCGACGAGTTGCTCGACCTCTGGACCGGGTGGCGCACTGTCTCGCCGCCGATGCGTGCGCCGTATGCGCGGTTCGTCGAGTTGGCCAACGCCGGTGCCGGCGACCTCGGCTTCGCGGACCTCGGCGAGCTCTGGCGTGCCGGCTACGACATGCCCCCGGATGAGTTCACGGTGGAGCTCGAGCGACTCTGGCAGCAGGTGCGTCCGCTCTATGAGTCGCTCCACTGTCATGTGCGCGCCGAGCTGGGTGAGGAGTACGGGACGGCGGTGGTGCCAGCGGACGAGCCGATTCCGGCGCACCTGCTCGGCAACATGTGGAGTCAGACCTGGGCCAACATCTACGACATCGTGGGCCCGGCGCGGTCCGACCCGGGGTACGACCTGACGCAATTGCTCGAATCGAACCGGGTGGACGAGCTCGAGATGGTGCGCTACGGGGAACGGTTCTTCAGCTCGCTCGGCTTTGCCCCGCTGCCTGACACCTTCTGGGAGCGGTCGCTCTTTACCCAGCCGGTCGACCGGGACGTGGTCTGTCATGCAAGCGCCTGGGATCTGGACTTCGAGTCGGATGTTCGGATCAAGATGTGCATCGGCGTCAACGGGGAAGACTTCGTCGTCATTCATCACGAGCTCGGGCACAACTACTATCAGCGGGCCTATCAGGGGCAGTCGCCGCTGCATCGGACGAGCGCCAACGACGGATTTCACGAGGGCATCGGTGACACCATCGCGTTGTCGATCACGCCGGAGTATCTGGCCGAGGTCGGGCTGCTGCGGCGCGTGCCCGACGCGGACCGGGACCTGGGGCTGCTCATGCGCCTGGCGCTCGACAAGATCGCTTTTCTCCCGTTCGGGCTGATGGTGGATCAGTGGCGTTGGAAAGTATTCTCCGGCGAGATCGGCCCCGACGAGTACAACGAGGGCTGGTGGGACCTCAGGACGGAGTATCAGGGCATCCGCGCGCCGGTGCCGAGGAGCGAGGCAGACTTCGACCCGGGGGCCAAGTATCACATCCCGGCAAACACC
>JASLOY010000278.1 GCA_030745255.1 Vicinamibacterales bacterium | reverse complement strand
CTCGACGAGGAGACCGGCGAGGTGCTCTGGAGCCACGAGTGGGCGACGACCTACCGAATGCTGATGTTCACCTACGCGACCGGTCCACGCGCCACCCCCACGGTGGACGGCGACCGAGTCTATGTCACGGGCTCGACGGGCCTCATCTTCTGCCTGAACGTCGAAACAGGCGCGGTTATCTGGCAGAAAGACACGGTCGAGGAGTACGACACGAACATCCCTGTGTGGGGCACGTCGAGCGCACCACTGATTGACGGCGACCTGGTGATCTGCCTGGTTGGCGGCGAACCGGACGCCCTGGTGATGGCGTTTGACAAGCGCACCGGGGAAGAAGTCTGGCGGGCCATCGAGAGCCGCACGGAGATGGGCTACCACCAGCCCAGCATCATCGAGGCGGGCGGCGTGCGTCAGCTGATTGTCTGGCACCCGCGCGGCCTGTCGTCGCTCAACCCCGAAACCGGCGCGCTGTACTGGGAGGAAGAATTCCGGGGCCGCGCCAACATGACGGTGGCCGACGCCGTCATGAGCGGACCGTATCTGTTTGTGTCCGGGTTCTACAGCGGGTCGCTGATGATGCGGCTCGACCAGGATCGACCGGCGGCGACCTCCGTTTGGCGTGGCGAGAATAATCGCATCATGGAGAACGGGATCGAGGTGGCCGAGTCTACCGGGCTGCACTCGGTGATGACCACACCGCTCATCGTCGGCGACTACATCTATGGCATCGGCAGCCACGGGCAGGTGCGTGGCCTGCTGGCGGAAAGCGGCGAGCGGGTCTGGGAAGCCGAGGGCTTGACGACACGGAACCGCTGGGGCTCCGCCCACTTCGTCAAGCACGAGGACCGCTACTTCGTCTACAACGAGAATGGCGACCTGATCATCGCGCAGTTCAGTCCCGAGGGGTATGTCGAGCTCGACCGCACGCACCTGCTCGAGCCGACCTCCCGGTCCGGCTACGGCGGCACCCGTGGCGCTTCCCGCGCAAGGCATGGCGACAGCGACCGCCTTGTGGTGTGGGCGCACCCGGCGTTCGCCAACCGGCACCTGGTGCTACGCAACGACGAGGAGATCATCCGCGTGTCGATGGATGCCAGCGAGTACTGACGCGCCACTTCGACGATCTCGACAAGCGAGGGCCGCACCATGTCTACCTACACCCGGAAGGAGTTTCTCGGGCTCGGTGCGTTGCTGGCCGGTGGCGTCGGCTGTGCGGGGATGCCGGGCACCGGCGCCCAGGAAGCCGGGACAGACGGCCAGCAACAGCCGGACCTGGCCCTGGTCAACGGACGCATCTACACCATCGACGACGCCGCGCCGCGGGCCGAAGCGTTTGCCGTGAAGCATGGGCGGTTCATCGCGGTCGGAAGCACCGCCGACGTCCGCAATCTCGTCGGGCCCAGCACCGAGATCATCGATGCCGAGGGTATGACGGTCAGCCCCGGTTTCATCGACACGCACTGTCATCCGAGCGGTGTGAACGAGCTTTACGGCGTCAACACCAACTTGACCACGGTGGCCGAAATCCAGGATGCGCTCAGAGCCAAGGCGGCCGAGACCCCGCCCGGCTACTGGGTCAGCGGCTTCATGTTCGACGACACCAAAGTGGCGGATGGGCCGCTGCACCGCACCCATCTCGACGACGCGGTGCCAGACCATCCGGTCAACGTGGCGCACCGCGGCGGCCACACCAACTGGTACAACAGCACCGCGTTCGCGCTGGCGGGCATCACACGCGACACGCCGGACCCGCCGGACGGGCGCTTCGCGCGCGACGCCGATGGCGGTCTGTCGGGCATGGTGGCCGAGAACGCCAGAGGGGTCTTCAACCGGGTCGGCCGGCGCGACGAGTTGACGGCGGACCAGCGACGCGAGCGGGCGCGCGAAGGGATGGCGCACATTTCCGCGCTGTTGACCGCCACCGGGCTGACTACCGTCCACGACGCCGGGGCGAACCGGGGCAGGCTGGTGGCCTATCAGGACGCCTACCAGGCGGGTGAGCTGCGGCACCGCGCCTATCTCATGATCCGGGGCGCGTACCAGGATCTGCGCAATGCCGGCATCTCCACCGGGTTCGGCAACGAGTGGGTGCGAATCGGCGGCGTCAAGTACGGCGCCGACGGGTCCGCCTCCGAGCGCACCATGCGGATGAGCACGCCGTTCGAGGGTCGCCCGGACGACTACGGCATCCTGACCATGTCACAGGAGGAGATTCACGAGGTCGTCGAGGATGCCCACCGCAACAACTGGCAGGTCGGCATTCACGCTAATGGTGACGTCACGATCGACATGGTGCTGAACGCCTACGAGCGCGTGCTGACCCAGTGGCCGCACCCCGACCGACGGCACCGGATCGAGCACTGCTCACTGGTGAACCCGAACTTGCTCCAGCGGATCAAGGACACCGGCACCATTCCTACGCCGTTTTGGACCTACGTGCACTACCACGGCGAAAAGTGGCAGGCGTATGGCGCGCAAAAGATGGAGTGGATGTTCGCGCACCGATCGTTTCTCGACTGCGGCATTCCTGTGCCGGGAGCGTCCGACTACACCCCGGGACCGTTCGAGCCGCTGATGGCGATTCAGAGCATGGTGACACGGAAGGACTTCAACGGCCAGGTGTGGGGCGGCAACCAACGGGTAACGATCGATGAGGCGCTCCGGATTGCGACCCTCCACGGCGCCAGAGCCTCATACGAGGAACAGACCAAAGGCTCGATCACCGCCGGCAAGCTGGCCGATTTCGTCATGCTGGACCGCGACCCACATGAGGTCGAACCGGACGACATCAAGAACATCGCTGTAGTGCGGACGGTGGTGGGAGGCCGAACCGTCTATCCGACAGGCACGTGAGAACCGGGCTGGTCCCTGGGCCGGCGACCACTCTCGGGCTGCGCGGTCGCGTCAGGGTCTGGTCGAGGGAACCGGAGCGGACCGACCGTCGCAGCCCTGCCGCCGACGACCTGTCTTACTCGACTCAGCAAGGTCTCCTCGGTGAACGGCTTGCTGATTAACGCGTCATGCCTGCCCAGGCCGCTGCCAGCCTTGTACACGGTCGCGTCGCTGTAGCCGGACATGTAGAGACTCTTCGTTTGTGGCCGGTCCGCCTTGAGGCGAGCGACCAGATCGCGCCCGTTCATGCCCGGCATCACGAAGTCGGTCAACACGAGATCGATCGGTCCGTCATGGCGGCTCGCGATCGACAGCGCCGTTTCGGGGCCGTCCGCCTCCAGAACCTGGAAGCCCCCCCCGACCAGCATGTCCACCACCATCGTTCGTACTGCCTCGTCGTCTTCGATCAGCAACACCGTCTCGGTGGCCGGTAGGCGGGTCGGCGCGGGCTCCCGCTGGGCCGTCTGGCTGAGCGGTGCCTCGGTCTGTGGCAGGAATATCTCGAACCGCGTCCCGCTCTGCACCCGGCTCAGGACGCGAACGCTCCCGCCGAGTTGCTGGACGGTTCCGTAGAGCGTCGCCAGGCCGAGGCCGGACCCGTGACCGGGCCCCTTCGTCGTGAAAAACGGTTCGAAGACCCGCGAGCGCGTCTCCTCGTCCATCCCGACGCCGTCGTCGGTGACCGCGAGCATTGCGTAGCTGCCCGGCGACACCCCAAACTCGGCCGCCTGCGCCGGGTCTATCGATCTGTTCGTCGTTTCGATCGTCAGCGTTCCGCCCCGTGTCATGGCGTCGCGAGCATTCACCGCCAAGTTGACGAGCATCTGTTCGATTTGACTCGCATCGCCCGTGATACGACCAAGACTTGAACCCAGCCGCATCTCGAAATGGATGTTTTCACCGATCAAACGCAGCAGCATCTGGCTCACGTCCCGAACGATGTGGTTGAGATCGAGCACCTTCATCGTCAACGACTGCTTGCGTCCGAAGGCGAGCAACTGCTGGGTGAGCGCCGCAGCCTTTTGCGCCGCGGACTTGATTTCCTGCGCGTTCCGCCGCCTGGGGTCAGTCTCATCCAGCGTAGTCATCAGCTTGCCGGCGCGGCCCAGAATGACCATCAGGACGTTGTTGAAATCGTGTGCGACGCCACCGGCCATGCGGCCGATGCCCTCGAGCTTCTTGGACTGGAGCAGCTGCTGCTCGAGTTTCCGTTGTTCGGTGATGTCCTCGGCAACACCGGCGACGCGACGGACGACGCCGTCGTGATCGGCGACCGGAAAGACACGGTCTGCAATCCACCGAATCGACCCGTCGGGTCGCTCGATGCGGTACTCGACATCGAACTCGCTGATGGGCGGCTTCAGGTCAAATGTGTTCCTTACCCGTTCCCGGTCATCGCCATGGACCGTCTGTATCCAGTCGGTGTCGCGGCCCCTGATCGCCTTGCCCGGTCGACCCCAGATGCGGTCGTAGGCGGGGCTCAGATACAGAAGGCGGTGTGTGTCCACCTCGGCCATCCAGAGCACTTCGTTGATGTTCGCGGCCAGCTCTCGCAGCCGGGCCTCGCTCTGTCGCAACGCCACCTGGGTCTCGGTGCGGTCGCCTACGGCACGCGACGTGACATACGACATCACCAGCAGCGGGATGAGGACCAGGATTGTCGCCAGACTCAGGCTGTTCGCGTTGTAGACCAACACGGTCGCGAGGCTGAAGCTCGCCAAGTGGTTGAGCGCCACCTGCGTGCGATTCTCCGAAAGGAGGCGCCAGAGCGAAATGCCCTTTTCGCACCAGAGCGCCGCTGAGGAGAGCAACGCGTTGAGCGCGAAGTAGCTCGTAGTCATCGCCAGCAGCGGGAACAGCAGCGGCACCAGCTCGACCGGCCGCCCGAACATCGGTTCGACGTCGGCCAACAGATAGAACAACCCGGCCGAGAGCCACATCGAGATCGCCGGCTCGGTCATGTTGAACAGGATGCGGCAGACGTTTCGGCGCCGTGCCCGCACCGACGCCAGCAGACCGTCGAGCGCAACGGTCAACGTGGCAGGGCCCGGGCCAAAGCAGAGGGCAAGGGCTAGCAGGAGCGGTTCGCTGAACGAGATCGTGACGCCGGTCGACGGTACGCGTATCGAGAAGGCCCCGGCAAACAGTGTCAATGCCGCCAGCAACAGCCAGACGTCGGGCGTGGAGCCGGCTCGCAGCTGCAGCAGTGACATGCCGATCGGCACGCTGCCGACAACCACGACACTGGCCACGTAGGCACGACCCGATAGTGACAACGAAACGGGTGTCATGTCGGTGCTCTATCGCACGCCCATCGAACCCTCGTCTGCAGCGCCCCAGATGAACCGATAGCCCCAGATGAACCGGTCGCCCCAGAGCGTCTCGGAACTTTCGTCGATTTCGATCAGGTTGTCGCCCCAGACGATGTTGGAGCCCCAAATAAAGCGATCGCCCCAGACAACACTGGTCGAGAGGTCGTCCCAGTCAATCTGAGATCCCCAGATGAACCGGTCGCCCCAGACGGTGGCTGGGCTCCAGACTTCC
>JASLOY010000277.1 GCA_030745255.1 Vicinamibacterales bacterium | reverse complement strand
CGAAAGCAGATCAAGCCCAAATGTGCAACAGATTCTCTCACCACGCGATGCGAGAGGAAGCGGCGGGCCTGCCACCGACCGCGATCTCGACCTCGTTGGAGGTGCGCACACCGATGAGGTAATCGTAGTCGGCGGCTCTGGAATCTGCATCTGGACCCAGAGCGGACGGTGCCAACGTCGTCACCATCCGGACGAAGTCGTCTCCGAGTTGACGGGCGGTCGCGACGGGCGTGGTCGCCGGAACCACCAGCGCCAGCGCGACCGTGCGTCCGCGCTGTTCGATGTCCGCAGCCAGTACATTGGCGTGCCCCTGAATCTGGGCCACGGCCTGCTCTCGTGCAACCTGGCTGAGCAGCGGCTCCACGGCCGGCCCCGGATCGTCCTCTCCCGTGAACAGACTCACGATCGCCTTCCCCACCCACCTGAACGGGGCGAAGACCACCTCTTCCACCCTCTCGCTGTAGAACGCGCTCATCGGTGGGGCAACACCATGCATGTCGTAATGCGTCGGCGGGCCATACGGGACCGGACCGTTCACCAGATCAAAGTCCCCGAACAGCGATTGCTCCTCGGGTGCCTCGGCGATCACATAGACGTGCTCACTGAGATTGAGCAAGCCGCCCGACGGCGTGGTGGCGAGTGCACGCCGAATGCGCTGCAGCGACCTCGTCGACCCTGCCCCTCCGTCCCATGCTGCGGCCGTTGGGGATTGCGGCGCGACCTGGGCCTCAGTCGAGGCAGCCAAGAGGACGAGGACGACCAGGCACAACGCCACGAGGGTCGGTCGCACCTCGCCGATACCTCCGTCGCCGATCTTGGCGGTAACGGAATAGGGGCCGAGCGTGATGCCGGGACCAAGTGTCATGTCTTGCGAGTGAGGTTGGATTATATCTGAACGCCGGTTCCAGGCGGCCCGGAAAGGCTCACGGTCTCGCAGTTGCGGGAGGATCGGCTCTTCACCCTCGTCATGGTGCTCGGTGAGGCACTACATGATCGGCTGCCACGCGCGTGACTGCGACCACGGCCGGACCTCCGCGTGCACAGATGGTTCGCGGTAGCCGCCGGCACAGCGCGTTAGAGAACAGCGCAGCGCGAGGTAGGCGACCTACGTCGCTAGTGGTGTGTCCCTCAGATGGCTTGACAGACTTCCCGGCGCGCGGCGCCCGGCTGACAAGGCACGACGACGGAGCATACCGGCAGTATGCGACCGAGGAGCAACGCCGTCAGACGGGATGCCCCGCCCGGGAAGTGTAAAGGTATTTGAGGGACACACCACTATCGGCCGTTTCCGACGGCGCGCTCGTCGGCGCGCGACCCGGCCAGCATGTTGGCCAGACCGTAGTTCCCCTCGTGACAGGCGAACTCGTAGATTGGCCCGTCCGTTCGCGCCATCGGGAGCGAGCCGCTCCAGGGTCGCGTCCACGTCTTCAGATCGGTGACCGTGAACTCGTAGTCGAGCGTGTCGCGTTCGGTGCGCGTGAACCGCTCGACCACGTGCACGGCATCGCTCATGTCCCCACGGGACAGCGAGTGCTCCGGACGGTTCCACCGCCTGATGAACGGTTGCCGGAGGTTGGTGGTCTCGACCACCAGCGTGTCCCCGTCCCAGCGGCCACGGGAACTCCCGGCCCACTGCCGAACATGCGACGGCAGATGCGGCCGTCCGTCCAGTGGAATGACGCGCACATCATGAATGTGCTCCTGGAGGATGATGACGAACTCACGGTTCTGGAAGATCTGATAGTTGTTGTTGTAGCCGGTCGGGAACGACGGGATGCCGCGATACCAGAGGCAGCGTTCGCTCAGCCCCATTTCTTCCGGCCCGTTGGCGGGGACGCGCCCGTCCTTCGCATCGGCTAGCCGCCGATACTCCGGCGACGTGATCCGGGCGAGCGCCTCCGCGGTCAGATCCGGCAATCGGCCGTTGGGCGGATCCACAATCAGCGACGTGCGTCTGGTCGGCACAACCCTCGTGCCCTGTTCCGTCCAATAGCTGTTATAGGCCCCGACGTTCCCGCCCACCGGAAGCGGCTCGGTTCGCACTTCGCTGGGCGCGTTCTGTCGTTCGATGCCCTCGATCGCGCGCTGCTCGAGGGCAGCCGCCTCTTCCGCTGTCAGAAACTCCTGGTCGGCGAGATTCGCCGGACGCTCGAGCGGCGTAATGGTGAAGTTGTTCCAGATACTCTGCAGGTCCGGATCGCCCCACGGCGTCAGGAAGGGTTCCGCTGCATCCGCTGCCGTAGTCTGGGCCTGGGCACTGGCGTGTGGCGACGAGAGAACGACCAGAGCAAAGACCGCCACGACGAGACCCGGATTGGCGAGACATCGATGGGGCATCTCGAACCTCCTTGCCTGCTTGCGCCTGGCTGTGCCTCGCGAGACGAGCACCGTCACCGAGAGAAACCTGGTGGCCCGAAAACGACTCATTATACCGAGGCAGGTTGATCTTCGAATGGCCTTTCGACGGTAGGCCTGAAGCAGCGGTGGTTCGGCAAGACGATTGCCAGCAACTTCCGGGTAGACCACCCAGCCTCGGACGAGTCGGCCTGAACGCCTCCGGAGGGACACACTCCGTAACGCCTCGAACGAGTCGCGGTCCCCTCCTTGGTCCAACACGGCGGCTGGGTGTTGCCGCCAGCGTGTCTCGCGCGTACCCCTGAAACGACGCTCAGCTCGTCGGTATAATGAGCCGTTTCCAGGTCACGCCGTACCTGCGTGCCGGCGCCACGTTCGGCCTCGACTCCGTCGCCACAAAGACGGTGACGGCTGGGAATTGGCAAGAGACCCCGCTGTGGTGTTCGGTCTGTTGCGCCCCGACGTTCGGGAAGTCGAACTGAAGGTGTGTAGAGCCTCCATGTCTGACAAGAAACCCGACGGCTGCGACTTCGAGTGCATTAGGAAGGCGGAGGACGAGTATATCGCGCGTCGTCGGACGGCACTCGGTCCTCCTACTCAGAACCACAACGCCCCCCCTCGGATGGGCACGTCGGGCTGGCGCTGTCGGGCGGAGGTATCCGGTCGGCAACTACCAACCTCGGTATCCTCCAGGCGCTCGTCGAAGAGCGGCTGCTACCCGCAGTGGACTACCTGTGCACGGTCTCCGGTGGCGGCTACATCGGGGGGTGCTTGTCGTCCCTGCTTTCTCTGAATGAGAACACCTTCGCGAAGAACCATGAAGCGGACGACTACAGACTGGTGAAGGACGGGAAAGCGGCGCTCTTCGACACCACCCAAGAGAAGTTCCCCCTGAGCGACGAGCGCCCGCCGTCGCCGGAACAGTTCGGGGGCAGGCCTCAGGTCGCGCACCTGCGCACCCACGGCAGCTTTCTGATCGCCCGGAACGGCCTGTTCAGACGCGACGCCTTGCGCGCTGTGGGCAACGTGTTCTCAGGCACCACGTTTACCCTTCTGTTTACGGCTCTGACGCTGCTGGCCATCGCCGCTAGCGTCATGACGGTTGCCAACGCTCTGAGCGGCGACCTAGCCGGACAGCTAGGACTGCGGGGACTCACGGACAACGCGACCCTGGCTGACCGCTTCGGTCGGGTCGGCGAACAGATGTGGCTCGACGTTGCGAGCTGGCTGGCACCGGGCCGCTGGGAAGCTCTCCTGCGTGTCGCGTGGCCCGGTGCCACGTTCGCCATCGTCGCGCTCTTCGCCCTGGCGCTCATCGTGCTGGTCCCGGTGTGGCTCGGAGATCCGGCCGCCGGCGAATCGCACGACGACAAGCGCGAGCGCCGCGGTCTGTTTCTCATGGGTTGGATACTGCTCGGTGCCGTGGTCTGGTTCACGTGGCGTCCAGCGGGCGCGGTCTTGGCGCCGCACTGGCTACTGCTCTTCCTTCCGGCAGCACTGCTCGTCGTCACCAGACTCACGAGCCTCGTGGCCGCCTGGACGTTCATCCCGTGGATGCCGTTAACGTGGCGCCGGGAGATCCGATCGGTGTGGGGCGCGTTCCAGGCCGTGACGATGTACGCCGTCGCCGCCGCGCTCGTGTTCGCATTTCTGCCGATCGCGGCACACGTCTTCCACGACCACGGCCCAACGAACGCGTTCGCGGCGATCATCTCGCTGGTTGCAGCACGGGGCTTTCTGCCATCGCAAGACGGTGACGGCGGTGCCCGCCGGCTGCCGGCAGCGCTCCTTCGCGGGGTGCTCGGCGTCGCCGTTTGGCTGTTTCTGCTGTTCGCGGTGCTGGCCTGGTCGATCGGACTCATTCACGTCCTCTCCTACGTGAGCTACAGCATCGTGGCCGTCTGGACCTTCGTCGCGCTGGTCGCGCTCGGCAGCCTCGTCAATCTCAACAAGGTCAGCCTGCACTACTTCTACCGCGACCGCCTTGCCGAAGCCTATCTTCGGACCGAGACGCCCAAGAATCCGGTCACGCCCAGCCGGCTCGTCACCAGACGCGACTCGATGAAGATGAGTCTCACGCAACTCCACGGGACGGGAGGGACAGGGAGCAAACCGCACCAGACCGACCCGCCGCCGCACACCACGGCGCCGTATCACCTGATCAGCGCGGCCATCAATCTCGCGGGCAGCCGCGACCTCACGCGGAAGGATCGCAAGGCGGGTTTCTTTCTCTTTTCAAAATACTTCTGCGGGTCGAAACAGACCGGCTACCGCCGCACGGAAGACTATCGCGGCGGCGAGACAAAGCTCGCCCGGGCCATCACCATTTCAGGCGCCGCGGCCGGATCCGGCATGGGCCATCAGACGTTTTTCGCCCAGGCATTCGCCACGACACTGTTCAACATCCGTCTGGGCTATTGGATGGTGCACCCGACATCGCGCTTCCAAGGCCTGAAGGAAGCCCTCGTCTTCTGGCCATGGTGGCTACTCAAGGAAATCTTCTCATTGACCGACGCGCGCAGCCGACTGGTGAATCTCTCCGATGGCGGGCATACCGGCGACAACGTCGGCATCTACCCGCTGTTGCAGCGACGGTGCCAGGTAGTCATCGCGTGCGACGCCGAAGCTGACCCAACGTTGAGCTTCGGCTCTTTCACACGGGCACTCCGGCACGCGTATGTCGACCTCGGCGTGGAGGTCGACATCGACCTCGACATGATCCGGCCGGATCCCGAAACCGGTCGAAGCCGCAGCCACTGTGCGGTTGGACGCATCCGATACAGGAAGGATGACAACGGGAAGGACACGGAAGAGACGGACCCACATCGCAAGAACTGGCTCATCTACATCAAAAGCTCGATGACGGGCGACGAGCCGGCGCCAGTGCAGAACTACGAGCACGAACACAAGACGTTTCCCCACGAAACGACTGCGGACCAGTTCTTCGACGACGACCAGTTCGAGTCATATCGGGCGCTCGGGGTCCGCTACTACATGCTGGACTTCCTGGCAGTAAAGGAGGGCGCGCGGCTGCACGATCTTGCCGCAACACCGATGCAGGCGGTCCGTTCTATACTCGAGGTGATT
>JASLOY010000276.1:2293-5448 GCA_030745255.1 Vicinamibacterales bacterium | reverse complement strand
GGCTGCACGCCGTTCGCCGTCGCCAGGGCGTTGTACTCCTGCTGGAGCTCTCGCCACTCGGTGTTGCGCCACTTGAGCGGCGCCAGCATGAGGACGAGCAGGAACACCACGGTGAGGACACAGAGGATCAGGAGGTTCCGGTACAGGTTGTGCGCCAGCGATCGTTCGTGAGATTCAGGCATGGCTGCTAATACACCCCGTCAATCCAGGGCAGGGTGAACGCCCACCCCGGGCCACGGAAGAACACGCCGACAAGCGTCAGCGTGCACACCGAGGCAAGAAACCAGGTGAAGCCCCAAAACGCCAGGCTGCGAATGCCGAGCCAGTGCAGCCAAGGCGCTTCGGCCCCCTGGATGGCCGGCAGCACCATCAGACTGGCAAGGACGAGCGTCGGCACGATGACCGGCCAGACCGGATGCGCGCCGGTGAACAGGAAGATCCCGCACAGCACCACCGTGACCGCGCCCACCCAGATGAGCTTGTGCTCGCGGTCTCGCTCCCAGAACGGCTCCCGCCTCAGGTTGACTTCGAAGTACGGAACGACCACGAGGGCCACGACCACGAGCGCCGGCATGATCACGCCGCTCACGAGCGGCGGATAGTAGTGCAGCAGCTCCTGCAGACCCAGGAAGTACCACGGCGCCTTGGCCGGGTTGGGCGTCCGTAGCGGGTCGGCAACCTGCTCGAGCGGCGCATCGAACGCCAGCGCGAGCAGCACCAGCGCGAACGACGCGGCGATCAACGCAATCAGCTCGCGCACCACCAGGTGCGGGAACGTCATGACACACTCGTCTTCGTAGAGTTGGACGGAAGGTCTCGCATCCTCCTGAACCAGTGCGACGCGCACCGGTGTCTTCCGTGCGTCATCGCTGACGGCGATCTCGAATTCTGCGGTGGTCATGCGGACACCTCGGTCTCCGACGTCACGTGTGCTCCGGTCTGGGCGGGGGCGGCCCGCACGACCTGTGCCCGTTCCGCTGGCGGGATATAGAGACCGCCATCTTTGCGCACCCGCCAGATGTGCACGGCCACCCCGCCGGCCAACGCGATGGGTAGCACGACACAATGCAGCACGTAGAAGCGCACCAGCGTGTTTTCATCGATCTGGTTTCCACCCAACAGCACGAACGACAGCTCGTCGCCGCCGACGGGCAACGCTCGCGCCATGTTGGTGCCGACCGTCACGGCCCAGTACGCGAGCTGGTCCCAAGGCAGGAGATAGCCGGTATAGCTCAGCAGGATCGTGACCAGGAACAGACCAACCCCGATGACCCAGTTGAACTCCCGTGGCGGGCGGTAGGCGCCGGCGAAGAAGACTCGGACCATGTGGAGGAACGCCAGCGTCACCATTGCGTGCGCTCCCCACCGATGCAGATTGCGGAGGAACACTCCGGCCGAGACGACGAACTCCAGGTCCTTCATGTCCTCGTAGGCTCTCGGGACCGAGGGGTGGTAGTAGAACATCAGCAGGACACCGGTAGCGGTCAGGATCCCGAACATCACAGCCGTGAGCCCGCCGAGATAGAAGGTCCGCGTGAACTTCATCGCCTCCACCCGCACTTTCACCGGATGAATATGCAGGAAGAAGTTTGTGAAGACGGCCAGCGACCGGTTGCGAGTGGTGTCAGGGAACCCGTGACGGACCACCGAGTTGACGAACCGGCTGACGTGCGAGACGGGACGGATGTCGCTCACGAGCGGTGCGCCGGACTCGGCCGCGTGGCTCTGCAAATGATTGCTCATGGCTAGGCTCTCAGGACGAAATCGGCGTCGACCACCCGCCGGGAATCGACGACCAGCTCTCCGTTGCTCACGCTGAGATGCAGACGGGGCAACGGCCGTGGCGCCGGGCCGTCGGTGACGTTGCCGTCGTCGTCGAACCGGCTGCCGTGACAGGGACAGACAATTGCGCGCTCGGACTCGAGATATTGCGTCATGCACCCGAGGTGCGTGCAGACGGTGCTCATCGCGAAGAAGCCGGCCCCGGTGTGCCCCACGAACAGCTGCTGGTCCTCCAGCACGACCAGCGTGCCGACCGGGATCTCGTCGGGCCGCCCGACGCGAAACCGCGTCGCCGGTTCGAACAGCACATTCGGCCGGAGGTATCGCACCGTCGTGAACGCCGTCCCGAGACCCGCGATCGTGAGCGCCGCCCCGATGATCTTGCCGAGCGCCTCCCGACGCTCGAGCTCCTCGGTGGGGGTCGCCGCTTTCAGGTCGTCTATGAGGCTCATGGGTACTCCTTACAGACGCGTCTCGCAGAGCTTCAGCAACTCCGCATCCTCGCTGCGATAGAACCCTTGCATCGTGATGCAGCCGACCGGGCAGCGACGCGCGCACAGACCGCAACGGATACAGGCGGTCTCGTCCTTCAGCAGAGCCGCGCCGGCGCCGCCGGTGAGCGTCAGCGGTCGGCCGTCGGCGAGCCGTAGCCCGTGACCGCCGTTCTCCGACAGATCAATCCTCCGCAGGCTGACCAGGTCGATGCAGTCCGCGGGGCAGACATCCACGCAGCCCCCGCACTGGATGCATTCCGACCCGCTCATGGCGCGCGAGTCGAAGATGGTGTTGATCCAGCAGTGGAGGCATCGCGCGCCTTCGCGTTGGGCCTCGGCGTCGGTGTAGCCGACTTCGACTTCGGCGCCGGCGCCCCGGTGTGGGACGGGGATCGTCCGCATCTCACCCCGCCCTAGCCGCTCGTAGTCGCCGGTCGCGAACGGGTGGTCGTAGCCGAACGTGTCGAACTGGCGCATGACGAACCGGGGCGGCTCGTCACGCCGGCCCGTGAGGCGGGTGTCGATCGCTCGCGCGGCGCGGCGCCCGTCTGCCACCGCCTCGATCACGATGCGCGGACCGAAAGCGATGTCGCCACCGGCGAAAACGTCCGGCTGTGAGGTCGCCAGCGTTTCGGAGTCGACCGCCACGGTTCCCTCGGCGGTGATCTCGAGCCCGTGATCGTCGCCCAGCAGCGATAGGTCGGCGACCTGCCCGATGGCGACGATGATCGTGTCGCATTCGATCTCCCGCTCGCTGCCCTCGACGAACTCCGGCGCGAATCGGCCCTGGTCGTCGAACACACGGTGGCAATCGCGCGTCTGGAGCGCGCGCACGCGGCCATGCTCACCGAGCACCGCGACCGGGCTTCGACGGTGGAA
>JASLOY010000276.1:0-2283 GCA_030745255.1 Vicinamibacterales bacterium | reverse complement strand
CCCTCGTTGAGGTCGGTCAGGTCGACGGGCATTTCGTCGCTGTCTTCGAGCGACACCATCGTCGTCTGTTTGCCGAAGGTGCGGGCCGCTACGCGGGCCGCGTCGACCAGCAGGTTGTGATGGGACTCGCCGGGCACCGAGGTGCCGCCGAAACGGTGGGCGGTGCGGGCGGTGTCGAGGGCGACGTTTCCGCCGCCCACCACGAGGACGCGTTCGCCGATGTCGAGCGGGTGACCGAGATTGGCGTTGACGAGGAAGCTGACGGCGGTCAGTACGCCGCCCAGGTGCATCCCGGGAATCTGTAGCGAGCGCCCGCGACGACACCCGGGCGCGAGAAAGACCGCCTCGTACTCGTCGCGCAGCTGTCGCAAGTGGAGGTCGGTGCCGATCTCGACGCCCAGACGGATGTCGACACCGAGATATGTGATGAAGTCCACCTCTTTCTGGATGAGATCCCTGGGCAACCGATATTCGGGAATACCGAGACGCAACATGCCGCCAGCGACTGGCGCAGCGTCGAACACCACGACCTGATGACCCATCAGCTTCAGATCGTGCGCGCAGGCGAGCCCGGCCGGCCCGGCGCCGACGACCGCGACACGACTGCCGTCAGCAACCTCCGGGCGGGGGCGCTCGACGACGTTCAGGATGTCCTCCGGGGTCGCGTCGCTCTCGACTCCGTAGCGCTCGGTGACGAACCGCTTCAAGGCGCGGATGCCGACCGGCGCATCGACCGACTGGCGCCGGCACGCCGCCTCGCAGGGGTGTGCACAGATGCGGCCACAGACAGAGGCGAACGGGTTGGGTCGGCGCGCGAGGAGGTAGGCCTCCTTGTAATGGCCCTGGGCGATGAGCGAGACGTATCCACCCGCGTGGGTGCCGACCGGGCAGGCCGACTGACACGGAAGGTTGGTCTGCAGCCAGGTGGCGTTCGCCGACTTCATCCCGGAGGACGTCGTGTCGATCGGGATGGCGCCGGTCATCGACGATGACCGCCCGGGAGCCGGTTCCATCACAGGAGTTGCGTGCATCAGTCGTCTCGTTGCTGCCGAGAACCGGACGGACCTATTTGGCGACCCGGGCGAGACGCTGGGGGTGTGGCCTTAGGCCGCATGCGGTGGAGAGTCGCAAGGGTCGTGCCGTCTGATCGACGCCACGCCGGGTTCCGGGAGCACCCAGCGGAACAAGGTATTTCAACGCAGTTCGTGGTGGGGAGGCGGCGACACTGCCGGCTACGCGGCAACCGAGGGTAACAGTCGTGGCACACCTGTGATCACCGTGTCACGGTGCCGCTGACCTCGTCGATCTGGGTTGGTCGCTGGGAGTTAGGCAACAAACGCTCAGGGCAGACCGCCAGGTCGTGGCAAGCGTGTTGCAGCAATGGGCGGCATGTTCGTGCCCTGCGTCACCGCAACACCAACGGTTCACCACGTTCGGCGCGACGATTGCCGAGTACTGACCTGGATGTCAGCAACGGGGCCGGCTGCGTGAACCCTTAATCGAGAGGCATGACGATGAACGCGCGACTCATCGCACTCCTGGTCAGCACAGGGCTGGTGCTTGGTTCGGCCCAGGTCTCGGCGCAACAAGGCTCCGACGAGGAAGGTCCATATCTCGACGTATCGGGTTTCTACAGCTTCACCGGGTACAGCCAGAACAGGTTCTTCCTGGGCAAGGTCAAAGACTCGGACTCGGTTGGAGGACTGTCGGACAGGGACAACTACGCCGTCCAGATTTTCCGACTGACCACCGAGTTCGCCCGTGATGAGAACCTCAAAGCGGTGCTCCGGACCGATCTGGCCCAGTCGATCTGGGGCCTCGACAACAACCCGCGCGACGCTGACCTGCGCGGGGGGTTTTCGAACCTCTTCAACCGCAAGGACACGAACTTCGCGGTGCATCTGGACTGGGCTTACGTGGACTACACCAATCCGGAATGGGACGCGAATTTCAGGCTCGGCCGGATGAAGTACGTGCTGGGCAGCATGCTTGTGCTCGACCAGGATAGCGACGGCTTTCAGATCGCCAAGACCTGGGGCCCGGACCAGTTGACGTTCTCGTGGGCCAAGATGTCGGAAGGGGCGGATTCGCTCTCCGATCAAGATGCCATCGGGCCGGGAGGCCTGAGCACCGAAGATGCCACGCTCTACCTGGCGAACTACGTGCACCAGGAAGACAACTGGACGGTAAACCCGTTCTTCGCTTACTACCGCGACGACGGCGCCGATGGCGGCAAAGCCTACGTTCCCAACGGCCTGCAGTATTTCAGGGCCCGGTTCGCAC
>JASLOY010000275.1 GCA_030745255.1 Vicinamibacterales bacterium | reverse complement strand
CGAGTGGACCAGTGCGATCGCCGATTCGAAGCGCTCGTCGACCATATCCGGGAAGTAGTCCTTGACCTGGTCGGCGATCAGCATGCCCTTGTAGACGATCGTCTGCGACGACAGGCTCGCGATGTAGAACAGGTCCGCCTCTTCCAACCCGAGCTCGTTGACCTCGCGGGCAATCCGCTTCCGGACGACATAGAGCTTGCGCTCGAAACGCGCCCGGGCGTCCGGACCGTCGCCAAAGTCGGCGCCGCGACCAATAAACACTTGTCGGATGGCGGGCTCACCCTGGCGGGCGGTTTCGCCCAGCGCGCTGTCGTCGGTCGGGACCTCCCGCCAGCCAAGCACGTGCTGACCTTCTTCGAGCACGATGCGCACGACGCGCTCTTCGACACGGATCTGCTCGTTGGCGGGACGCGGCAAGAAAAGCATGCCGACGCCGTATTCCCCGGCGGGCGGAAGCCTGAACCCGAGCGCGGCGGTCTCCCTCCGCAGGAACTTGTCGGGCACCTGCAACAAGAGGCCGGCGCCGTCGCCGGTGTTCCGCTCGCATCCGCACGCGCCGCGATGCAGCAGATTGACCGCTACCTCGAACGCCTGCTCAACCAGCTTGTGAGACCGGACGCCTTTGATGTTGACGACAAAACCGACCCCGCACGCGTCGTGTTCCTGACTGGGGTCATAGAGTCCCTGGGCGGACGGCCGCCTAGCGGGGGGTCGCGTCATAGCGTCGCTTCCCCTGTGGCTTTGGTGCTCGGATGGGTCCGCGCGCCCGCCGACGTCCGGCCCTCGCCGGCAGGCGGACGCGGGCCGGACGCCGTGCGTGAATGGCCCGGTTGGGTCGGGGCGTCAGCTTCCCCTTTCTGGAGCAACGTGATGAACGCCTTTACCGTCGGGTTCAGCCGCCGATTGCGTCGATGCACGATGCTGAGCGGGCGGACCAGCGGCGGCTCGCTTTGAGGCAGGATGAATCGCGCCTGCACCAGCGTTCGGCGTTGCACCTCACGTCGAAGTGTCGGCTCGGGCAGGACCGCGATTCCGGCGCCTTCGTCGACCGCCTGCTTGATCGTCTCGATGTTGTCGAACTCGGCGGCGACGTCGACCTCCACTTCGTGACGCCTGAGAAACCGGTCGACTTCTCGTCGGACGGGCAGCTCGCGGGCGAACGCCACGAACTGCTCGTCTACCAGGTCGGTTGGCCGCACGCCGCCCTGCCGCGCAGCAAGGCGCGCGAATCGGTGCGTCGGGGAGCAGGCGACCACCATCAGCTGACGCAGCCAGGGAATGGCGGTGAGCTCCCGGCCGGGCGTCACGAACGACATGAGACCGAGGTCAGATTGGTCGTTCAGAACACGCTCGCAGATGCCGTCCGGGTGCATGTATTCCAGGTCGACGTCGGCGCCTGGTGCGACGGCTCGAAACTGATCCACGTACTGGTTCAGGTGGTGTAGCCCCACCGAGTAGATGGCGGCCAGCCTGACGGTGTGGCCTGACCGGTCTTGGCGGCGCTGCACCGCGCCTTCCAGCTCGTGATACCGCTCGACGATCTCCTGGCACCCTTTGAAGAAGATCTTGCCTTCCGGTGTCAGCACCCACGGGCGCTTGGAGCGATCGATGAGCTGGGCGCCGAGATGCTTCTCTAGCTGGCGCACCGCTTGACTGGCGGCCGACTGACTCACAGAGTTGGCTGCCGCTCCGCGGGAGAAACTCTGGTGGCGGACCACGTCGCAGAAGATGTTCAGCGTTTCGACGTGCATGGGACTGAACACTCTATCACATGCTCGGCTAATGACTCGAGATCTCGATATTAGCCGTGCTTATGCCAATGTCGCGGCCGGCGACACCCGCCGCGGGGGGCGCTCTGCTGCGTCAAGCCTGGTGTCGCGGGTCGAAGACGGTGCAACGTTACAGCCGCGCGGCGATCGTGTCGAGTGTTGCCGCCGCCGGAGTGCGCGCGAGTACTTCGAGCCGCGCGCGAGGGTCCGCCTCGCGGGTCAGCGTCCAGACGGCGCCGTCTGACAGTGTGGTCAGGAAGGCATCCAGGGCCGGGCGAATCGCCGTAAGGGTCTCGGCCCGGTTCGGAGCCAGCAGACGATCGTTGGCGACGCACTCGAGCTCGTTTCCACGAAACCGCACTGGTCCGGGCAGCGACGTGTCCGTTTCGAGCAGGCGTCCTGCGTCTAGCAGTATCCGGCCCAGGGACGCCAGCCTCTCCGGTAGCGCGCCGTCGAGCGGTTGCCGGCGCGCGTATTGGAGCCCCAGCCGTCCCCCGCTTCGGTCCAGGACGTAGTGTCCCTCATGAGCCGCGAGCAGGACACAGGGTCCGGTCGCCATGTGAGAGTAGTCGGCGACGTCAATCAGCAGTCCGTCCACTGCCCGCGTCTGGATCCAGCGGTGAAACACCGGGATGACGTCAGCAGGCCGAAGCACCGACTCGTCATCGAGAAAGATCTTCACGGCGAGCCGCTGCACGTTGGCAACGTCGGTCGTGTCGGAGGGGGCGGTGGCCACGGTGCTGTTCGACATTCTCGTCACTGCGGCCTCTCAATGACTGCCGCTTGGCCAGCTGCCGTCGGCATCGCGGGCTGACTGGCCAGCCTCGCCTGACAGGCGTGCGTCGCTTCCAGAAACAGCTGGGCTTCCGCGATCAGTTGACGAGCCGTGTCCCGGTTGACCGCCGGCTCGGTCCGCGCGTGACGCCGGAAGAGATACTGCGCGAACTTACCGCCGGCGTACTTGTCGAAGAAGATTTCGGTATCGAAGAAGCGGGTCTGGAACTCGGCGACGATCTGGTCTGGTTCGTCCGAGATGTCGATGAATTCCGTCTTGATGAGCCCCTTGGCAGCCTGAAGCATCGCGCCGTAGGCCAGCGCGTCCGCCTGGACGACGTCGCCCGCCTCGAGCTGCAGCTGGGCTTCGAAGACCTGGCTCTCGGCGCCCACGAGATCGAACTCGGTCAGTGAGACCACCTCCCCGGCACACTCGCCTACCCCCATGTCGCCGATGCCGAATTCGCGAGGGTCGCCCCAGTCGCGGTAGTAATCCGGGTTCACGTCATGGGGCGGCACCGCCGTCAGGTCTTCGAGCATCTCGCGTAGCGCCCGCTTACCGACCCGCGAGGTGAAGTCGTAAAAGCTCTCTGCTTCCCGCCGGTTGCTCACGAACCGGTCTGTGATGCGCCGGACGACCTCCGGTATGTTCTTCGAGGGCACCGCGCCGATGGCCAACCCAAAGGCGCCGCCGTTGTCGGCCCACTTGCCGCCGAGCACGACCTGGAAGTGGGGCACGATGTGACCGCCGATGTGGCGGCTGACCCCGTAGAAGCCGAGGTCGCAGATCTGGTGCTGTCCGCACGAATTGAAACAGCCGCTGACCTTGATGCGCAGCTGCCGAACCGCGTCGTCCAGCGTGTCCATCTGCTCGGCGAGCCGGCGCTCGAGCTCGGCGGCCAGCCCCCGTGACGACGCGATGCCCAGCTTGCAGGTGTCGGTGCCGGGACAGGCGGTGATGTCGGCGATCGACCCTGCTCCGGGTCTCGCCAGCCCGATCGCCTCGAGCTCGCAATGGAGCGCCGGCAGATCCGATTCGCGCACCCAGCGCAGTACGATGTTCTGTTCGACCGTGGTCCGGACAGTGTCACCCACGAAGCGCCGAGCCACGTCGGCCAGCCGCCGGAGCTGCCAGCCGCTCAGGTCGCCGAGCGGCAGACTCACCGTGGCGACCACGTAGCCTGGCTGACGCTGGCGGTACACATTGGTGCGTGCCCAGGCCGCGAAGGCCGGTGAGCCTGACCCATCGTCGAGCGGTTGTCCGGTCTTGAGCGGCTGCTCTCCGTAGGCCGGAAGGCCTTCCAGATAAGCGGTCCACGCCTCATCGTGAGCCAGCGTGTCCCGTTCCTCTCGCACCAGCCGCCGGAATTCGTCGAGACCCAGCTGCGCCACCAGGAATTTGACGCGGGCGCGGGCACGGTTGCGCTTTTCGCCCAGCCGCGCGAACACCCGCGCGATCGCCTGGAGGGTCGGCAGGATCTCGTCTGCTGCCATGAACGGCTCGAACAGCCGGGCCTCGTGTGGCACGGCCCCGAGTCCGCCCCCGACGTGCACTTCGAAACCGTGCTGCTCGACCCCGTCCAGCTCGCGGGTCACCGCGATGGCACCGAAGTCGTGCATCGTGACGAGTCCGCAGGCGTGCTCCCGGCAGCCTGAGAACGCCACCTTGAACTTTCGGCCGAAATCCTGGGCGTCGGGGTGACCGAGTAGGAAGTGCATCGCGGCGTCGGCATACGGCGTCACGTCGAAGGGCTCGTCGCGGCAGACCCCGGCAATCGGACAGGCGGTGACGTTGCGGACGGTGTTGCCACACGCCTCGCGGGTCGTGATGCCGACCGCCGCGAGCCGCCGCATCAACGACGGCGTGTCGTCGATGTGGACGTAGTGCAACTGCACGTCCTGACGCGTGGTGATGTGACAGACGCTGTCACTATATTCCTCCGACAGGTCCGCGAGTGCATCCATCTGGTCTGCCGTGAGCCCACCGAACGGTATCTTGATGCGCTGCATCCCAGGCGCATCCCAGACCGTGTCGGGACCCTTGGTCTGTCCGTTCGAGGGGAACGGCAGCATCTTCACCCCGGTGCCGTCGTTCCGCTGGCCGTTGTCGTAACGTTGTCCGTAGGCGCCACGGCGCAGGCGGGTCTCGGCGAAGACTTTGTCGTCGATCTTGCCCTGGCGTTTCAGGGCGGTCTGGTTCTCGTAGGTGTCGATCTCTCGAGCGAGCGCCGGCGGTATGCGGTTGCCCAGTGCGTCCTTCCAGGTCATTGGTCAGCCTTTCCCCTCGACGACCGCGCTCGGTCGGGGCGCACTGCGAGCTGTGCGTGCAGATCGACGACATTCCCGATGATGATCGTGCCGGGGTCGTCGGCATCGGTCGCCTCCGGTGCCGCCCCAAGGTCCCCCAGCGTGCCGACCCACGTGCGGGTCCGCGGCGTTGATGCCGCGAACACGACGGCGGCGGTGGTCTCGATTGGCCACCCACGGTCCATCAGACAGGTCGCGATCGCGTCGCGGTGCGCCAGTCCCATCAGCACGACCACGGTGAGCGTAGAGGGCGCAAGTGAGCCCAGCACGGGCCGGTAGCTCGCCTCGTCGTGCCCGGAGACGACGACGAATCCGGAGGACAGGCCGCGGTGGGTGACTGGAATTCCGGCGACCGCCGGCGCTGCGACCGCCGTCGTCACGCCCTGCACCACCTCGAACGGGACGCCGTGCGCCCGGAGTGCCAGGGCTTCTTCGCCACCACGGCCAAGCACATACGGGTCGCCACACTTCAGCCGGGCCACCCGGCGTCCGCGCCGCGCGGCCCGGACCATGACCTCGGTGATGGTCTCCTGACGGACCGACTTGCGGCCGGCGCGCTTGGCGACCGAGAATCGTTGCGCGCGTGTGGCCAGTGCGACCACCTCT
>JASLOY010000274.1 GCA_030745255.1 Vicinamibacterales bacterium | reverse complement strand
GATTTATCACGGGTCTCTCATGAGTCGCATCGTCAACTGGCTGGAGGCGCTCACCTCCTCGCTCGGTGGACCGGGGTTGTTTGCGGTCGCGTTCCTCGACTCGTCGTTTCTCTCGCTGCCTGAAATAAACGATGTGCTCGTCGTTGTAATGGTCACCCAGGACGAGGCGCTGATGCCATATTACGCGGGCATGGCGACCTTGGGATCGATCTGTGGGTGTCTGGTGCTCTACGGGCTGGGGCGCAAGGGTGGCGAGGCGATACTGCGGAGACGGTTCTCCGTCTCCCGGCTCGAGCGAGCGCTGGCGTTGTTCCAGCGGTTCGGTGTGCTGGCAGTCATCGTGCCGGCGTTGATGCCGCCCCCAGCGCCGTTCAAGGTGTTCGTGCTGCTCTCCGGGGTTGCCAAGGTGCCGGCGCTGACCTTCAGCGGAGCGGTCGCTGTCGGACGTGGGATGCGCTACTTCGGCGAAGGCGCGCTGGCGGTCCGCTACGGAGACCAGGCGATAGAGCTGCTGCGCGAGAACGGGCCTCTGGTGTTTCTGGGGGTGGCAGTGGTGGTGCTGATTGGGTGCGGAGCTTACAGCCTCGCGCGCCAGCGCGGCCGCTCATCCTCGTCGTCTCGCCCGGCTTCCGACGTGTAACCCGCTTCAATACAATGAGTTGTATTGACGATGGTGCTCAGCCGAACCTATACTTCTAGCACTGTTCATGGGTCCAGATCTCTCCGTCGTCATCCCCCTCCTGGACGAAGGCCCGAACGTCGAGGCGTTGTGTCGCGAGCTGGTCGAGACGCTCGACGCATGGGGTCGGACGTTCGAGGTGGTGCTGGTCGATGACGGCAGCACAGACAGCACGTTCGAGATACTGTCCCGGTTGCACGCGGCGGATTCGCGACTCCGTGTAATCCGGCTGCGCCGCAACTTCGGCCAGACGGCGGCGTTTGCCGCCGGGTTTGCGCGGGCGCGTGGGCGGCTCATCGTGACCGCCGACGGCGATCTGCAAAACGATCTGCGGGACATTCCCAGCATGGTCGACAAGCTCGAAGAGGGATATGACATCGTGTGCGGGTGGCGCAAGGCCCGCAAGGATCCTTGGCTGTCTCGCCGGTTGCCGTCGGTCATCGCCAACGCGCTGATCTCGCGCGCTACCGGTGTGCGGCTGCACGACTA
This sequence comes from Vicinamibacterales bacterium, assembly GCA_030745255.1. Lineage (GTDB taxonomy): Bacteria > Acidobacteriota > Vicinamibacteria > Vicinamibacterales > UBA8438 > NP936. The sequence goes on along the minus strand of JASLOY010000274.1, from coordinate 4,296 downwards.
CGGGTGTTCTCTGAAGATCTTTCGCGCCGAGGTGGTCAAGGCGATCCGGCTGTATGGCGAGATGCACCGGTTCATTCCGGCGATCGCGAGTGAACAGGGAGTGCGCATCGCCGAGGTCGTCGTCAATCATCGGCCGCGTCGTCGCGGACGGTCCAAGTACGGCATTTCTCGTACGGTGCGCGTGGTCCTCGATCTCGCAACCGTGAAGTTCCTGCTGAGCTACTCGACGAGACCCTTGCAGATTTTTGGTTTGGTCGGTCTGCTGATGGGGACGGCCGGCACCGCGATCACCGGCTATCTTGGCTATATCCGGCTGTTTGGCGGGGAGGCGATCGGTAACCGGCCATTGCTGCTGCTTGGGATCCTATTGCTGTTCACCGGCCTGCAGTTGGTAACGCTCGGTCTACTGGCTGAGATGCAGGCACGCACCTACCACGAATCGCAAGGGAAGCCGACCTATTACATCCGGGAGCTCCTCGACTCTCCGGTTGACGAGACGGCCGTGCTGCCAGGGACCCGGCATTAGGTGTCCAACACGGACGCGCGACGGGACACTGCCAGGAGCCGGTCGCGCGCACGGATCGCCTCTGAGACAAAGGACGCGTGGCGGGTGGAGGTGATTCCCTGAAGGGGAAGCCAGATGGGCGGAGGACGAATGGCCCAGCATGGGGCATTCGTGCACTGGCCGCAAGGTAGCTCCTGCAACCAGGTGCGGCGTGCCGAGATCAAGGCGGCGAGTTGCTGACTGACGGAGGAGATGAGGTCCGGTGCACATCGCGTTTCTCGGCTGTGGTTTCATCGCTGGTGTGCACAGCCGGCACCTGAAGGCCCTGGGCGACGGTGTCGTCCGGAGTTACGCTAGTCGTGACGGTGCGAAGGCGGAGGTGTACTGCCGGAGTTATCGCGGTGCCGGAAGCTACGAAGGCTACACCGCAGCCATCGAAGACCCGGCGGTGGATGCGGTGGTTATCGCCGTGCCGCCGCGATTTCATCTCGACCTCACGTTACAGGCGCTGTCGGCCGGCAAGCACGTGCTGGTCGAGAAGCCGGCCTACTTCAGGATGGAGGACTACCAGCGGGTGCAAGCCGCCCGGGATCGGGCGGGTCGCGTCGTGCTGGTTGGCGAGAACGATCACTACAAGCCACTGGCGGTCTGCCTGCGTCGGTTGCTGCGCGAGGGCGCGATAGGCGAGTTGGTGTTCGCGCACTTCACGACGCTCGTCAAACGGTTCAAGAGGGCCGATGACTGGCGGAACGACGAGACGATGGCCGGTGGTGACGCGTTCTTTGAAGAGGGGATTCACTGGTTGCATCTTGCCAACAGCCTCGGTCCTGTGATGACCGAGGCGAGTGGGTTCCAACCTGGCGCTTCGAGTGACGGCCCAGACAGACGCGTTAAGAGCATGATGGTGGCCTTTCGGTATGACAACGACGCGGTGGGGGCGCTCTTCTATTCACGCGAGGTGCCCTCACTGCTCCGCGGGCTCAGAGTGTCGAAGTTGTTCGGACGCGCCGGCATTATCTCGTTCGAGTCCAACGGGGCCGTGGTCTTGGTGAGAGGGTCTGGGGTGCCGCGAGTGATCCTGCCGGGTTTCCGCGACATGCGCGGCTACCGGGCGATGTATCGGGACTTCCTCAATGCGATCCGCGAGGATCGTGCGCCTGAGATGAGCCTCGAGACTGCCATCGCCGACCAGCGGCTCATGGACCAGATCTACGCCACCCCGGCCACCGCACCGCCAGCTGGGTCATGGGCGTAATTGTCCAGGTCCTCTATGCCGGCAAAGGCGGCTGCGGGATGGGGCCCCACAAGCTCCCGCGTGGGGTTCGGGGCGCAGCCCCGTCTAGATTGGCGGCCCCGGCGTGTCGGGACCGGGCCGCCGGCGCGCGATGATGCGCGCCCCGCGGGGGCGGCGTGGGGCGATGGGGCCCCACAAGCTCCCGCGTGGGGTTCGGGGCGCAGCCCCGTCTAGATAAAGATGCCGACCGGGCGTTACGACATCATCATCATCGGCAGCGGCGCGGGCGGGGGGACGCTGGCTCATGCCCTCGCCGACACATCGGCACAGATCCTCATACTCGAGCGCGGCGATTTCCTGTCTCAAGAGCCCGAGAATTGGGATGCGGAGGCGGTATGGAAGCATCTTCGCTACCGCACGACGGAAACCTGGACCAATGGCGATGGAACGGCGTTCCGGCCCTATACCCACTACTGTGTGGGTGGCAACACCAAGTTCTGGGGCAGCGTGCTCTACCGGCTGCGACGCGAGGACTTTGGCGAACTCGAGCACGTCGACGGGGTGTCGCCCGCTTGGCCGATCGACTACGAGACGCTGGAGCCCTACTACGAGCGGGCCGAGCGCCTGTATGCGGTGCACGGTGCGTCCGAAGACGACCCCACCGAGCCACCGAGAGGCCCATTCCCGCATCCGGCGGTGCCGCACGCTGACACTATCGCGCGCTATCTTGACCGGATCCGCGAGCAGGGGCTGCACCCGACGCCGTTGCCGCTCGGCCTGCGTGGTGTCGGCGAGCTGAACGGATGCATCCTGTGTGACACTTGTAATTCCTTCCCTTGTCAGCGGCACGCGAAGAGTGATGCCGACGTCTGCTGTGTGCGGCCGCTCCAGCAACGTTCGAACGTGACGATGTGGACCAGGGCGCTGGCGCGTCGGTTACTGACCTCACCCTCTGGCGACCGCGTGGAGGCGGTCGAGGTAGAGCACGATGGGCAGACGCGGCGCGTCGAGGCGCCACTCGTGGTGGTTTCCTGCGGAGCCGTGAACTCGGCGGCGTTGCTGTTGCGGTCGGCTACAGAGCGACACCCAAATGGTCTGGCGAATTCGTCCGGACTGGTTGGGAGGCGCTACATGGCGCACCTATCCACCATGATGGCCGGGCATCACCCGTTTCGGCGGAATCCCACGGTGTTTCAGAAGACCGTCGCCATCAACGACTTCTATTTGCGTGGTCCCGACGTTGGCTACCCACTTGGCCAGATTCAATCACAGGGCCGCACCCATGGGGTGATGGCCCAGACCGTCGTGCCGTGGGTGCCGCTGTGGTTCTTCAACTACTGGGTCGCCCGCGGGCTCGACTGGCTGGCTATGACCGAAGACTTGCCTCGGGCGGACAACCGCGTGACAGTCGATGTGGATGGTCGCATTCAGCTTCACTATCAGCCGACGAATCGGGTCGCCCACGACCGGCTGGTGCGAGAAGTCAAACGGATGCTCCGCAGGCTGGGGCTTCGGATCATGTACGTGCACTCGCACAACAGCGAGAACACCACGCATCAGTGTGGGACGCTGTGCTTCGGCACCGACGCTCGGGACTCGGTGCTCAACTCCTATTGCCGGTCCCACGACGTCGAGAACCTGTTCGTCGTCGACGCCTCGTTCTTCCCGGCGTCGGCCGCCGTCAACCCCGGGTTGACCATTGCTGCACAGGCGCTAAGGGTCGCGGATCACATCAAGGAGACGGAGCTGGGCGTGCGCTCAGCAGAGATCCGGTAGCAAGGGCCTTCAGGCGCGTCGAGTGCGGCCAAGGAGAACCTCTCGTGCGAGTGCGATCATTCAGCCATACCGGCATCACCGTGTCGGACTTCAACAAGGCGGTTCGGTTCTACTGGGACGTCTTTGGTTGCCCACTCGTGGGAGTGTCCGACGCGCCCACCGAGCGCGTGCGGTCATTCTTCGGTGTCGCTTCGGACCAGCCGACCTGCAAGATCGGCTGGATCCGTGTGCCCGGTGGCGCCGTCGTGGAGATCTTCGAGTTTCGCCCCGATCAACCGCCCGCTGCGATCTCGTGGAACCGCGTGGGACTGACGCATCTTTGTTTCAATGTTCGGAACACACAGAAGTGGCACGACTACCTGGTGAGCAAAGGCGTCGAGATCGTCAGCCCGGTGGAGCGGTCGCCCAATGGACACACGCTCTTTTTCGCGAAGGATTTCGACGGCAACCTGATCGAGCTCACGGACCTGAGGCACATGCACTATGTGCTGGCTTGGTTCGGGCGGCTGGGTGGCTGGCTGGCTCGGCGCGGTCTCATCCGGGACTACCGGCGCTACTACGACAACGTGCACTCTGAAACTAGTGGTGGGAGCGAGGAAGTCCCTCGCCATGCCGATGACGCTCGTTCCCCATGATGCACGTTCGTCGACGTCGCTGAGCACGTCGCCTTGCGTGTCGCGATTCGGAGGCTGAACAAGACTGGCACAATCTGCGGTTATGGGCGGGTATCGACCAGGGCAGTGAGAAGTTGATCGTAGGCACGCAGCATTTTCGTATTTCC
>JASLOY010000273.1 GCA_030745255.1 Vicinamibacterales bacterium | reverse complement strand
GAAACGTGAACGCGGGCTGCGGCGTGTACTTCAGCGTCACCAGCAGGCCCTTGATCAGATCGACCAGAAAGACCATCCGGAACAACTTCGTCAACCGTTGCACAACACTACCCCCGGTCCCCAGCGACAGTCGGCTCACTCTCTCCGACCATGATCACCCGTTCCTTGCGGAACACGGTCCCCTCTTTGCCGATCTTGTCCTGCAGACGCATCAACCCGTACAGCAGCGCCTCCGGACGGGGCGGACATCCAGACACATAGACGTCTACCGGCACCACCTTGTCCACGCCTTGCAGGACCGCGTATGTCGGGAACGGACCACCCGCATTGGAACAGCTCCCCATCGAGATGACCCACTTTGGCTCCGGCATCTGATCGTAGAGCCGCCTGAGCACAGGGGCCATCTTCTTGGTGACGGTGCCGGCGACGATCATCAGGTCCGCCTGACGAGGCGATGCGCGGAACACCTCCGCACCGAAGCGCGCGATGTCGAACCGTGAGGCCGACGTGGCCATCATCTCGATGGCGCAACAGGCCAGCCCGAAGCCCATCGGCCACAGCGAGGACTGGCGCGCCCAGTTGAGCACGTGGTCCAGATTGGTCGTGATGAAGTTGTCTTCGAACCGATGGTCTATTAAACCCATAGGACGGTGGATCGCCTACTTACCTTCGAACCAGACAGCGTTGGTATCGATGAAGGCCTGCCACTGATCGGGCACCTCGTCGTTGGCGAAAATCGCCTCAACCGGACACGCCGGAACACACGCGCCGCAGTCAATGCACTCGTCCGGATGGATGTAGAGCATCGTTTCGGCTTCGAACTCTTCCTCGTCCTTTCGCGGGTGGATGCAGTCCACCGGACACACATCCACACAGGCTGTGTCCTTGGTCCCGACACATGGTTCACAAATGCTGTACGCCATCAAACTCCTCCGTCTCGTTCACCCGGCCGCCGCACCACCAACGGCCGCTGAGAATCCACGTCACACCGGATTCGCCCCACATGGTGGGACTCTGGTCCGAATTTGGCCGCAGAAAGAATACCGCGCCGGGGGGACGCCGTTCAAGTGGGCCGCCCCCGGGCCCCAAGTGCGGACATAGCGGGCATCCGCCTCTCGTCACGACGCCGTGTGCCCCGGCCGGAGCTCGAGCACTCTGACTCCCTTGGGCTCGACCAGGGCGCGCAGTTGATCCGGTGTCCCGGTGAGCTGGGGGAAGGTGCCGTAGTGCATCGGGACGACCTGTCGCACGCGGAGCATTTCGCAGGCGCGCGCAGCCGCGTCTGCGCCCATCGTAAAACGATCTCCGATCGGCAGGAACGCGATGTCGGGGGCATGCATCTCGCCGATGAGCCGCATGTCGCCAAACAACGCCGTGTCCCCCGCCAGATAGACCGTCAGTCCGTTTTCGAGCCGCAGCACGAAGCCGACCGGCTCCCCGAGATAGACCGGGGGGTCCTCGTCGGCCCAACCGGCGCTGTGGTCCGCGTGCACCATGGCGATCGTGATCCCGTCGACCGCGAGCGTTCCGCCCTTGTTCATCGGGTGCACGCGCCGGATGCCCTTGGTCTCGAGCCATCGGCACATCTCGACGATTGCCACCACCGCGGCGCCGGTCCGTCGCGCCACAGGCAGGAGATCTGCGATGTGATCGTTGTGTCCGTGCGTGACCAGCACGAGGTCGGCCCGGCGAATCTGCCGCCATTCGTCCGGACAGGCGGGATTCGTGGTCAGCCACGGGTCGATGACCAGCTCGACACCCCCCGGCGTGCGGAGCACGAAGGTGGCGTGTCCGAGCCAGGTGATCGCCAGCGTGCCGTTCGAGGATGCCGGCATGGGTCGGGGGGCATTCTACCCCGTCCGGATTGCACCGGCGGCGGGCGAGACGCTAACATCGCCGGCATGACAACCCTGGGTGACCGGCGCCCCGAAGCCGTCGCGAAGCCGGCTACGTTCTTCAGGGGACGTCGCCTCCGGGCCGCTCATGCGCCGGCTGGCGCCAAGCCGCGCTGGCTGAAAGTCCGGGCGCCCGGCACACCGGGGTATCGCCGTCTCAAACGTCTGGTGCGCGATCAATCGCTGCACACGGTCTGCGAGGAGGCCCACTGCCCCAACATCGGCGAGTGCTGGCACCACGGCACGGCAACTTTCATGATTCTGGGTGGAGTCTGCACTCGGGCGTGCACCTACTGCAACGTCGAGCATGGCCAGCCGGGACCGGTCGACGAGGCCGAGCCAGCCCGCATCGCCGACGCGGTGCAGGCCCTGGAACTGGCCTACGTGGTCATTACCTCGGTCGACCGCGACGATCTCGAAGACGGCGGGGCCGGCGCGTTCGCCGCGACGATCGCGGCGATCCGGTCCCTGTCCCCGACCTGCCGGATTGAGACGCTGGTGCCGGACTTCGGTGGGCGGGTGGCTTCGATCGAAACCGCCCTCGAAGCTGGGCCGGACGTGCTGAACCACAACATCGAAACGGTGCGAAGCCAGTATCGCCGGGCGCGGCCGGGGGGGAGTTATGATCGCGGGCTCGGCGTGTTGGCGCACGCTCGCCGACACCAGCCCGCAGTCACGACGAAATCGGGGATCATGGTGGGCCTGGGCGAGACCTGGGGCGAACTGCGCGAGACCCTCTCGGATCTTGGTGCCGTGGGGTGCGGCATCCTGACGATCGGCCAGTACCTGCGCCCATCGGCGGCTCACCTGCCTGTTGCGCGCTACTACCATCCTGACGAGTTTGCCGCGCTCAAAGAGGTCGCACTCTCTGTGGGCTTCGGACACGTCGAGTCTGGCCCCCTCGTACGAAGCTCCTATCACGCGCACGAGCAGGCGGAGGCGTTCGCGGCCGGTCCACCACCCGGTCGCGCCGGCGAAGCCCAGGGCTAGCGCGACGATGGCACTCTCCACGGTCCAACGCCGGATCGCCGCCTGTCAGGAATGCCCACGCCTGCGCGCCTACTGTGCGCGCGTCGCCCAGGACAAAAGGGCGGCGTATCGTGACGAAGTCTACTGGGGGCGACCCGTTCCGGGCTTCGGGGACCGACGCGCCAGGCTGCTCGTGCTTGGTCTCGCGCCCGCCGCCCACGGCGCCAACCGCACCGGCCGCCCGTTTACCGGCGATCGCGCCTCGGACTTCCTGATGACGGCGATGCACGAAACCGGCTTCTCCAACCTGCCGACGTCGCAGCATCGCCGAGACGGCCTGAAGCTGACCGATGCCTACATCACTGCGGTCGTCCGATGCGCGCCACCCGACAACAGGCCGTCGCAGGCTGAGATTTCCAGCTGCCACGAACATCTGCAGGCCGAAATGACGGCGCTGACTCGGCTACGGGCAGTTGTGGCGCTCGGGCGTGTGGCCTTCGACGGCTTCTGGCGGTTGCTGGCCGAGCGGGGAGCAACGCCAACACCTCGACCGAAGTTCCAACATGGCCTGGTCTGCGAGCCGCCCGGGGGGCCCTCGGTTGTCGCCTCCTACCACCCCAGCCAGCGCAACACCAATACCGGGCGGCTGACACCGGCGATGCTCACCGAGGTGTTCGCCCGGGCACGCGCGATCCTCGAAGGGTAAGTGCGCGCGGGCTGCGGGCTGCGGGCTGCGGGAAAAGACGCGACAGAAACCGCGCTTCCGTTTACGAGACTCGGCGCTGCTTTTTCGTGCGTCAGCGAGCGCCCGCAGCCTGTAGCCCGTAGCCGTAGGGCAAGCCGTCGGAGCTTCGGGCGAAACCTAACGCGGCGCCAGCCGCGAGGGCAGAATCATCGAGACCGTTTCGGCCGATAGACGTGGGTGCTCTGGCCAAAGAAGACCTCGGCCGACTCCATGAGTGTCTCCGAAAGGGTCGGGTGTGGATGGATGCACAGCCGTAGATCCGACACGGTGGCTCCCATCTCGATGGCCACCACCCCTTCGGCAATCAGCTCCCCCGCCCCAGTGCCGGCAATGCCGACGCCAAGAAGCTGTTCCGATTCCGGGTCCACGATGAGCTTGGTCACCCCGGCGGGCCGGTCTAGCGTCACGGCGCGACCCGACGCTGCCCACGGGTACCGACACACCTGCACCGTCCGCCCTTCGGACTTCGCCTGGGCCTCGGTCAGCCCGCACCAGGCCACTTCCGGGTCGGTGAAGACCACGGCTGGGATGGCAGCGGGCTCGAACTCCGTCTTGTGGCCGGCGATAGCCTCGACGGCCGTCCGCGCCTCGTGGCTCGCCTTGTGTGCGAGCATCGGTTCGCCCACCACGTCGCCCACGGCGAAGATCGTCGGTTCGGCCGTCCGACGTTGCCCATCGACGACGACGAAACCACGCGCGTCACGCTGGACACCGGTTCGCTCCAGACCCGGAATGTCCGAATTGGGCACCCGGCCCACCGCCACCAGCACGCGGTCGAATCGCTGGTCCGACCGGTCGCCCCCGGCTCCTTGGAGCGTCACCCTGACTCCGTCGGCCTCCTCGGCCAGACCCGCCACCGTCGTCTCGAGCAACACCGCCTCGCAGACCGCCTCGAGCCGACGCGCCACCACGGAGATCAGATCGCGGTCGGCGCCAGGCAACAACCCGGGCGTCAGCTCGACCACGGTCACCGCCGATCCCAGCGCGGCGTAAACCGAGGCCAGCTCGAGCCCGATGTAGCCGCCTCCGACGACGAGCAGCGACAACGGCACCTCGGGCAGTTCGAGTGCCCGGGTCGAATCCCACACCCGGTCGCTCTCGAGCGACAGCGCGGGCGGAGACGCCGGTCTGGAGCCCGTTGCCAGGATGACGTGTTCAAACGCCAGATCCGTCCTGTCGCCATCTGGCGCCGTGACCCGGGCGGCGGTTGAGTCAACGAGTTCACCACGGCCCCGCAGATAGGTGATCCCACGCTGCGAAGAGAGCTGCCCCAATCCGCCAGTCAATCTGTCGACGACCCCTTTCTTCCACGTCCGGAGCCGATCGAGATCGACGGACGGCTCGCCAAAATCGACACCCCAGGCCCGTGCCTCGCGCGCCTCGGTCAGCACCTTTGCGACGTGCAGCAGCGTCTTCGACGGCATGCAGCCGCGATACAGACAGACACCACCGGGGTGGCCCGCCTCGTCGATCAAAGTGACCTGCATCCCCAGATCCGCCGCCAGAAACGCGGCGGCGTAGCCACCCGGGCCACCACCTATGACCGCAAGTTGTGTCGAGTTCGTCATCCCCGCTCCGTTCCAACTACGTCGACGCGGTTGGTCTCGGCCGCCGACCGTTGACTTCTGACTTCTGACTTCTGACTTCGTAGAGTCTACAACTCCCCTTCTTGCCTTGGTCAGCCTGGTCGTTCCATCATGGGGGAAGCTCGGCGCTCGACAGTCGACGCGCGCCGGTGGGTGACGCCGGCACGCGGGGGGAGGGGATATCGGGATGACAACGCTGAGACCATCCGGCGGCCGCGCCGCCTATCTCATCATTGGGCTCGTGGCCGTAGCCGCCTCGAGCGGGACCACGACGACCGGCGCCGGCCAGGAAACC
>JASLOY010000272.1 GCA_030745255.1 Vicinamibacterales bacterium | reverse complement strand
CGTAACGGGCAGGAACTTCAACCTCGGCGACGACCAGCAGACGGCCGAGCGCATCTCAGGATCCCTACTGTCCGCCGACGCCTTCGAGATCCTGGGCGAACGTCCCATCCTGGGCCGGGGTTTTGCGTCCGAAGACATGCAGCCGGGTGCGCCGCCGGTGGCGCTGCTGGGATACGAGCTGTGGCAGCGGCGATACGCCGGAGATCCCAAGGTGCTGCAGCGTTCGGTCCGCGTGAACGGAGTGCCGGCGACGGTAATCGGGGTCATGCGACCCGGTATGCGGTTCCCGTTCACCGACAACCTGTGGGTGGCCGCCTCGGAGGTCGCGGCGCAGCCGCCGGACCGGAGTGTCCGAAACTTGTTCGTGTTCGGCCGGTTGGCCGATGGCGTGACGTTAGAGCAGGCTCGCGCCGATCTGGGAGCGATCTCCAACGAGCTGGCGCGGCGATTTCCGGACACCAATGCAGACGTATCGGCAACGGTGATGCCCTTCACCGAGCTCACCAATTTTGGCGGCATGCTCATCTGGGTCGTCCAGGCGCTGATGATCGGGTCCACGTTCGTGCTCCTCATTGGCTGCGCCATCGTGGCTATGCTGCTGCTGGCACGGGCGGTGGAACGCGCCAGCGAAGTGGGCACGCGGCTCTCTCTCGGGGCCACGCGCGGTCGCATCGTGCGGCAGTTGTTGGTCGAGGGGGCGCTGCTGGCCGGTCTGGGCGGTGGGCTCGGGGCGCTTCTCTCGGCGGGCGGTGTCGCGTGGCTCGGCGTCGAGCTTGGGTTGTTTGGGACTCTTCCGTACTGGGTGACGTTTTCACCCGAACCGCGCGTCGTCGCGTTCATTGCGGTGGTCTGCCTCTGCACCCCGCTGCTCTTCGGATTGGCTCCTGCGTTGCACCTGGCCCGCAGCGACGTGCTCGACGTGATGCAAGGCGGCGGACGCATCCGGACCCGCACCCGCGAGGCGCGCCGGGCGCTGTCGCTGGTAACCGTCATCGGAGTTGCCTTGACCGTGGTGCTGCTGACCGGCACCTGGTCGCTCGTCAGCAGCTTCATGCTGCGGCCGCCGTGGCAGATCGGGTTCGACCCGGCGGAGGCCTTCATCGCCCGGTTCACGATGCCGGCGCAGCGCTACCCTTCGGTGGCGAAGCGCCTCGCCTTTCTGCGGCGACTGGACGACGAGCTGGCGACCCTTCCGGGCATCGAGATCGCCACGACGACCACCAACGCGCCATTACGCAGCGGTCTGGAGCGGCGGTTGGAGATCGACGGTGCCGATGGGGTGACAGACGACGAGGGGCCACCGGTCACGCTGTTGAGCGTCGGGCCGCGCTACTTCGCGACGCTGCGTTCACCACTGATACGGGGCCGGGCGCTCGGGCGTGCCGACAGTGCAACGTCGGCTCGGGTTGTCGTCATCAACGAGCGGCTCACCGAGTTGCACTTCCGTGGACGTGACCCGCTGGGGATGCGCATCCGGCTGGTGGACCCGCGCGGCGGCGGAACGACCGACTGGCTGACGGTCGTCGGCATCACCACCACCGTGCCGCAGCGCAGTGGCGGGGCCCCATCGGACCCAGTCGCGCTCGTCGCACACGAGGCAAATCCGGGGCTGCCGGGTAGCGCCGACGTGCTGGTTCGGACCAGCGCCGAGCTGGGACCGAGCGTGACCGCGGTGCGTGAGGCATTTCGTCGACTCGATGCCGACCTGCCGCTCTACGATGTCAGGACCCTGGCGGAGCAGGCGGACCAGAACGACCGGTTCTTCCGCGTCGTGTCGTCGGCCTTGCTGGCGGTGGCGACCATTGCGCTCGTGTTGGTCGCCATCGGTCTCTATGCGGTGACCGCCTATGAGGTGAGTCGTCGCACGCGGGAGATCGGTATCCGCCAGGCGCTCGGCGCCCGGGCGGTCGACGTGCGGCGGGTCCTGCTGCGACGCAGCATCAAGTTAGCCGCTGTGGGATTGCTGCTGGGGCTGTTCGGAGGGCTCGCGGTCGGCCGGATCATGGGGGGGCTGATACCGGGGGCGGCGACTGACCTGCTGTTGTTGGGGCCGGTTTCAGCAATGCTGCTGCTGGTGACCGCCGTTGCCTGTCTCGTGCCGGCCCGTCGAGCTAACAGATTGCCCCCAATGGCGGCGTTGAGACAGGAGTAGGGGGGTGACGAGTGAGTTCGTCGGATGCGGGCGTCAGGCCTCGGCTTCGACCGCTCGTGCTACGTGGATTGGACGGAGGCGAACAGAACCCAGAGCCTGACGTATAGATGTACAGACCAGCAGGCGCGGACAGCGCACCGCACCGGATCACGCTTGCAGGGCCTGGACGAAGGCACGGCCGATGTAGACCCGATGAGGACGCGCGGTAGACGCAGGGAAGACACCTCGCCGTTCTACTCGTTCTCGAAGGGAGAGTCACGATGCGGATCAACTCGAACGTCATCGGCCTGGCGCTCGCTGGAGTGGGCGCGCTCGTGTTTGGTAGCTTGCTCACGCTCGCTGGCTACATCGCCTTCGCCGAGCCGGCACCGCCCCCCACCTCCGCATCGACGATGCCGCCGAGTGGAGGCACGGCACGGGGTGATCTCGCGGCCTCTCCACGACGCGGCGAGTTCGTCGATGTGGAGCTGCCAGGGAGTCGGGTCCCGATTCGCACCTGGGTGGTATACCCGGAGCGGTCCGATCCGGCGCCAGTCATTCTGGTCATCCCCGACATGTACAGGCTGTCGAACTGGGTGCGGGCGGTCGCCGACCAGTTCGCGGCGGAAGGTTTCATCGCTGTCGCCCCGGACTTGTGGACCGGCGTGGCGCCCGAAGATCAGCGCTTCACAGTCCCGGAGACCTGGATTCTGCGACCCAGGAGAATCATCACCCCGCTCGAACGCACCAGCCTGCTCAATGCCGTTCGCACCTGGGCCCTCGACCTGCCGGCGGCTAGTGGACGTCTCGGCACTGTCGGGTTTGGCTGGGGCGGGTCGGCGAGCTTTGCCTATGCAGTGGATCAGCCAGAGCTGGACGCGGCCGTCGTCTTCTACGGTTCCACGCCCGGCGATGGGCCCTACTACACGCAGATCAACGCACCGGTGCTTGGCCTCTATGGCGGCGACCACGATGCGGTCTTGACGGTCTCGCTGGCGACCGAGGCGATGGCTGCCGCTGGCAAATCGTTCGAGGCGGTCGTCTATGATGGCGCCACGGTATTTCTGAAAGCTCAGGAAGGCCTGGATGCCAACAGGCGCGCGACCGAGGACGCCTGGCCGCGGACGCTGGCGTTCCTGCGTGAGCATCTGGAAGGCTGAGCGTCTAGGCCGAGGCCGTTCCGAAGATTCGGTCTTGTTTCGTGGTCCGATCTCCTCAGAGAATGGCACGGCGGAGCCATGGAATACCTCGTCTGGCTGGAGGAGACGGCGTTCAGCACCTGGATGCGTGAGTCCGGGCCGGCGTTTTTTTCCAACCTGATCTTTCACTCGGTGGCGATGGGCTTCGTCGTTGGCGTGCATGTCGCGACCAATCTACGACTCCTCGGCGTGGCTCCTCGCATTCCGCTGTCGTTGATGAGACGTTTCTTCCCTGTAGTGTGGGTGAATCTGTTCGTCGTCTCGCTGTCAGGGGTGCTGCTTCTGGTCGCTTACCCGGCCAAGGCGCTCACCAATCCGGTGTTCTATCTCAAGCTTGGCGCCGTGCTGGCCGCGCTGTGCATCACCAGGTCGTTGATACACGGGGTGATGCGAGATCCCGCTCATGACGCTGGATGTGCTCCAACGAAGGCGAGGGCGTTGGCCGCGCTCTCACTCGTGCTCTGGATTGGGGCGATCACATCAGGCCGCTTCCTCGCGTACACCCATCAGATGATGATGGCGTCACACCAAAACTGACCCAACGGCATGTTGGACGCCCTGCTCGCATTCTCACAAGGGACCGGCATTCATGCCTTCATGCATACGGCGTGGGGCTGGCCGATCGTCGAGTCGTTGCATTTCCTGGGGCTGTCGCTGTTGATCGGGACGGTGGGTCTGTTCGATCTCCGCATGCTTGGATCGGCACGCGGCATTCCAATGCGGGCGCTGCATAGGCTCGTGCCATGGGGCGTCGCCGGCTATGCCCTCAATGTTGTGACCGGTCTGATGTTTCTCACCAGCGTGCCGGACCAGTACCTCTACAATCCAGCTTTCCAGATCAAGCTCGCGCTGATGGCGGTCGCGGGCCTCAACGTGGCGTTCTTCTATCGATTCGTGTTCGCTCCCGTGAAGACCGCGAACGCCGCTGCCGACGCCCCACGATCGGCGAAGATTGCGGCCGCCATTTCCATGAGCTGTTGGATCGGTGTCATCGTCTGCGGCCGTCTTATCACCTACTATCGCCCGCCGTATCACTGGTGTTTCTGGTGCTGACCGGGCGCTCACGGCCCGTGATCGGCGCGATAGATTCCTTCCCCTTGTTTACCGAGTGGAAGTTGTATGTCATGCACTCGGTAACCGAGTGAAGCGTGGCGGGAGCATTCCGGCTGCCGCGGTCTGGTGGAGACCTCGAAATGATGCTCGAGCGATGGTGGCTGGTCCTGCGAATGCGGGTGTGATCTTTCCGGTGACGCGATCGGCTGGACCCACGCATGGATGTGACCGGCTTTGAGACCCAGCAAGACCTGCCGGCGCGTGTCTGCACCGCTCCAATTCCGACGGAACGCCGGTGCCCCTCACTCACCCATGTTCTCGTGTCAGCGTGGCCGCGGCCCGCGTGAGCTCTGAGTGTGTGACCCTGGGGCCAGCAGGCTTCAATCACGCGGGCCGAAAACCACAGGTGCGGTCGGGGACCGGACTCTAGGCTCCGAGCATCCGCTCGCGGCGATTGGCCCGCATGAAAGCAAGCGCGAGGACCGCCGCAGTGGCCAGGACGACACCGATGCGGTTCTGCAGGGTCCACGCGAAGAGCTCGGTAGGATCGGCGTTCTCGAGGGCATACGGATTCCAGAAAGGTGAGATCCGGACCTGGTTGTCTCCGAAGCCGGAGATGAGCCCGTTGAACCCGAGGATCGCGGCGATGCTCATGGCACCGGCCGTCTCGCTGCGAAACAGCGTAGCCATCCCCATCGACAACACCAGGTAGAAGACTGCCGCCTGCATCGCGCCGTAGAGGGCGCTCCACGGAAAGGGTGTGAAGAAGATGTATGTAAACGCAGCGAGCAGCGCCTCGGCCGCCGCCAGAACCAGTGCCGAGGCGCACAGCTTCGCCCACCACACGCGCTCACAGCCGCCAGGCACCGTGTAGGCGATCTCGAGACTGCGGCCGTCGACCTCGCCGGCGATGATTCGCATGCCGAGGAAGATTGCCAGGAGGGTCAGGGGAAACCCGATCAGGTTGCCCTGGGCGCCGACCGGATCGAAACGCTGGTCACCGGCAATCAGCGCCGCGACCGCCATGAATACCAGCCACAGCAACGGCAGTAGCACGAGCAACCAGAAACGCCGGCCCGCCACCACCAGCATCGCCAGGCGCAGCAGACCAACGTCGGG
>JASLOY010000271.1 GCA_030745255.1 Vicinamibacterales bacterium | reverse complement strand
GGCAACACCTACGCAGCGGCGCGCGCCGCGCGATTCTTCACGGCAACGACCGGTCGGGTTGGCATGGTGGCCACAACCGCCACCGGCACGCTGCCGGCGCGACCGGCGCGTGGCGAGTTCCCCGGGTCGGGCGGTTACAGCACGCTGGATGTCACCCGCTTCTTCATGATGCCCGCCGCGTCGTGGGAGGCGGTACAGACCATCCGCGACCACTTCCCGAACGGCACCGGTTTCTATGCCCGCGGCGCAAATACCAGCGACCAGATTCAGCTCCTGGGCCAACAGTTCCGCAAGGCTCCCGCCGGCGTGACCGAACCCTACTACGCGTTCGAAATGAACCAGCGCGACCTGCGCGACGTGGTCGCGGCGGTTCGCGAGGGCAAGGTGCGGTCGGATTTCCTGACAGTGGCGATTCACTCGCATCACTTCCGTGACGCGCAAGGCGGCTACCGGGGGCCGGGCATCGCGGAGGCGGAGCACCTCGACACGAATCCGAGCGTCGCCGATTATCTCGAGGAGTTCGCGCGGGCGGCGATCGATGCCGGCGCCGATGCGTTCCAGGGCACCGGCGTGCACGTCGTGCGCGGCATCGAGATCTACCAGAACCGGCCGATCTTCTACGGGCTCGGCGAGTTCGTTCGTCAGCGCGACGTGGACGGTTTCTCCGGTCTCGGCGAGCTGCGTCGGGACGCCTGCCAGGGATGCCCGTTTCCCGCCAAGTACGAGAGCTTCATCGCAATCAGCGAATTCAGCGGAGGCACGCTGAAGGAAGTGCGGCTGCACCCGGTGGAGCTGCGCTACGCCGCCCAGCGGATGGCCCATCGCGGCATCCCCCGCATCGCACCGCCGGAAACCGCGCAACGGATCCTGACCCGGCTCCAGGAGCTCTCGGCGCCCTACGGGACAACCATCGCCATCGAGGGCAACATCGGAGTGATACGGCCGTGAGCGCCCAAAACCCGAAGCCAGTAGCCTGTAGCCTGACGCGGGCGACACTGGCGACAGCGCTCCTGCTGCTCGCGAGCGGCGCCCCCGCGAACGCCCAGAGCAGAACCGTCTGGGACGGCGTCTACACCAACGCCCAGGCACTCCGCGGGCAGGCCCTCTACAAGGACATTTGCAGCTCCTGCCACCGAGATGACCTGCAAGGCGGTGGCAGCGAGGCCGAAGCACCGGCCTTGGAGGGATCGATCTTCACCACCCAGTGGCAGGACCGCCGGCTCGTCGACTTGTTTCTGGCGATCGGCACGACCATGCCACAAGACGCCCCCGATTCGTTAACGCCGCAGATCGTCATCGACATCGTCGGTTTTCTGCTTGAAGCCAACGGTATGCCCGCCGGCGAGACGGAGCTGCCACCGCAGCTCGCGCCGCTCGAAGAGATTCTGTTGACTTCCGAACCGGGCGACTGACCTCGAGCGGCAAGTGAGCAATACATGCGTGTCCATATGCGGTCTGCTAGCGAAAGAGGCCGAGCAGTGTGCTGTAATCGTCCGTCCATAGGCGTTCGCGACTCGACCGCGCCGACCACGGGGTGATGTAGGGCTCAACAGCGTCGAGGAGCTGGCGGTTGTCGGTCATGAGCACCCAATCGGCGTCAAAGGTGCCCTGGACATCGTCGTCGTCGTTGGTGATCAGCACGGCCTGCTTGCCGAGCACACGAGCGACACCGCGCAGGACCGGCTGCAGATCGAGGTGCAGATTGGAAATGTGTGTCACCAGCGCACCGTCTGGCCGAAGGTGCCGCCAGTAGAGCTCCACCGCCTCCAGCGTCAATAGGTGGATTGGAATTGCATCTCCGCTGAACGCATCGATCGCGAGGATATCGAACTGCTGTGATCCGCTCTCAGCAAGCTCTCGCTCGAGGGATGTCCTCGCGTCGCCGATGACCGTCTCGGTGGTCGACCGCGACTCCGACAGAAAGAAGAAATGCTCATTCGCAATGCGGATCACGTCTGGATCGATTTCGTAGAATCGGAAGATGTCGTCAGGCGTGCCATGTGCCGCAATCGTCCCGGCACCGAGCCCAACCACACCGATACGTGCACCTCGGGCTCCCGGGTCGCCCCCTCGAGCCTCATCATCCGGCCGTCTCGGATACTTCGCGATGGCGACACCGACACCGCTCATCAAGCCGTAGTAGGTCGTCGGCTGCGCGCGCAGATCGCTCCGAACGAACTGGCTGCCGTGGACAATCGCTCCATGATAGAGCGACCGTGACACCACCGACTCCGGTGTGCCCACATCCTGGTCGTACACGCGCAAGGCGCCGTAGAAATTCCGAGTAGCCTCGATGAGGTCGCCTCGGCGGTCGCCCAAGCCATCCGACAGATAGATGACCGCGGCGCCCAGGCCCGCTGTCAGAAACAGCGGCCGAAGGGAACCTCGGCGCGCGCCGCCAGCTCGCCATCTGGTGGAGACACCGAGCAACACGCGTGTTCCGATGAGAGCGATTGGAAACTCCCACGTCCCGACAAACAGGAGCGGCGCCACCAGCGTGGCCAACAGCCCACCCAACGCCCCACCGACCGCCACCATCAAGTAGAACGAGGTCAACTGGTGCGCGTCGGGCTTGCCGAGCGCCAGCTCGCCATGACAGACCATGCAACACGCAAAGACCACGCCGGCGTAGATCGTGGTCTGCGTGACGAACCCGAGCGGCGCTTCCGCGCTATTTCGCCAGAAGAGACACACGACAGTTGCCAGCGACAGGACATACACGGGCGTCCACACACGACGGCTATACCAGCGCTCATGGTCGAAGCAGATGACGAAGGTCGCCAGGTAGAGGCTGAGAGGGAGCACCCACAGCAACGGCACCACCGCGAGGTCGGTCGTCATCTGACTCGTCGTGGACAGCAGGACCAGAACGCCGCATGCCGACAGCAGCACCCACAGCAGTCGGTCGCGAGCCTGCGGGGGGCCAACGGCGGCGGCGATCGCCGGAGGCGGACGCAGCGCTCTCGGTGTTCGTCGCACTCGGGCGGCACATGCGGCGCACAGCAGCGCATACAGGACGAAGCCCCCCGACCACACCCCGGCTTGTGTGGCCAGCGACCACAGCGGCTCGAGCAGGAACGGGTAGGTGAGCAGCCCGACCAACGCCCCGGCATTCGACGCGGCGAACAAACGGTATGGTGACATCCCTGACACGCTGCCAGCCCAGTGCTGGAGCAGCGGACTGGATGCCGCCAGCACCAGATAGGGCAGCCCGATGGTCGCGCCAAGCAGACCCGTGATGCGCAACGCGGCGTTCCGCGAGTCGACAGGGGACCAGGCGGGGTCGGGGCTGATCGGTATCAGCGCCAGTGCCGCCAGCAGCATTGCGACATGCACGAACGGCTGGCGGGGGCCACCGACGAACTTCGCCAATCCGTGGGCATAACAGTAGCCACCCAGCAGGAGCATCTGAAAGGACAGCATGCACGTGGTCCAGATGGCCGCGCCTCCGCCGTACCACGGCAGGATGTATCGCGCGATGAGGGGCTGTATCTGAAACAGCAGGAACGACCCGACAAAGACGGTCAGCGTGAAGACGACCATGGGGGACCGTTCAACGGATGAGAGAGGCCTCCTCCACGGAAACCGAGTCCGTGCTGGGGCGCGAAGACAGGCCGAGGCTAGGATCCGGTCTCACATTCGCCGTAGTACTGCTCCGGCCGCGACGTGAAGCCCGGTAGCGAGGTATCGGTGTACTCGTGCCGCGTGTGGACCGCCATGAGCTTCCCGTCGGTCGTCTCCCGATCGATGACTGTGGTCGTGTAGAGCGGTCCCACCATGAACATCTGCACGAGGTGGAGGTAGTCCCCCGTCTGTCTGACGATGATGCTCGACGCCCCGTACGGCCCGACGACCTCGGCAGTGGCGCTATCGGTGTCGATCGCTTCGAACTGCATGGTGAGCGTCGCGGCGTCCAGACTCGCCTCGGCGTCACCCTCCGTCCAGGTCACGGTGGCAATCGTCGTGAACCTGCAGTCGAGACTCGTCGTGCCGGCCAGGCGTCCTTGCGCCTCGGAGGCGGTAGCCGACGCCAGCGCGACCAACACCACGACGATACCCCTCGAGAACATGATCTGCCAGTTGACTGACATGCGTTCCTCCTCCGCGGTGCGATAGACTGCGTGGAATTCTATCCGGTCTGAATGGCACACCGCCCTATGAGACACGCGGTCCTCATTTTGCTGCTCGCCACCGTGGTGGTCCTGGAAGGACAGCCGTCCCCAGACCTGAATCCGACCCTGCGCGAACAGCTCGAACAGCTGTTTCCCACCGCCACCACCTTCTCGTCGAAGGAGGGGGCGCCGCCGCACTTCAAAGCCTACGAGGGCACGTCCGGCTCGGGGGAGCGAACCGTCACAGGGTACGCCTTCTGGACCACGGAGCTCGAACCGCTCGAACGCGGCTACGATGGACCCATCCAAATCCTCGTCGGTGTAGATCTGAGCGGGCTGCTCACCGGCATTGTCGTCGTCCGGCATCACGAGCCCTACGGCTACTTCTCGGTCGACACACCGGAATTCGCGGCGCAGTTTGTGCGCAAAGACATCCGCGAGCGCTTCAGGGTGGGAGATGACATCGACGCCATCTCGACAGCGACCCTGACGGTGACCTCCGCGACGCGCGCCGTGCGAAACGCGGCACGCCGAATCGCCAGGCAGTTCCTCGTGCCGAGCGGGTCGCAGTGATCCGCTCGACCGTGCCACACCTCCTCGTCCTGCTGATGCTCCTCGGGGTGGGGACCGCGCCGCTTGTGGCGCAGCCGGATGCCACCGACACCGTGGCGCAGCCGGCCGAAGACCAGTGGCAATTCGATGACGACGAAGAAGACGCCGACACGTGGCGCGCCCTGTTAGGCGATCAGGCGCCCGACCTGGCGCTGTTTGTCGCCTTCGCGGCACTGACGCTCGTCAGCTTCTTCCGGAAGAGTATCCGGCTCAAATACGTCACGCTCGTGGCCGCCGTTGGCTACCTGGGGTTCGCCAAGAGCCAGCTCATTTCGGTGGTGAACGTGTACGGCCTGGTCACCGGGAATCTCCCGGTGTTCAGATACAGCCTGGCCTGGTATCTGTTCGCCGGGTTCACCGTGGTGTCGACCGTGCTGTGGGGACGCCTCTACTGCGGCCGGATCTGCGCGTTCGGCGCGCTCACGCAGCTCCTCGATCGGGTGGTCCCGGCGCGGTGGCGGTTCGAGGTGCCTGCATGGCTCGAGCAGCGCGCCGCCTGGGTGAAATATGGGCTGCTCGCGGCGACCATGATCTTCTTTCTTGCAACGGCCGACATCTCGGCCTATCGCTACGTCGAGCCGTTCTGGATGTTCAGCCGCCGGGCCACGACCGGTATGTGGGTCGGTCTGGCCGTGCTGCTGGCAGCCACCGTCTTTGTCCGAAACCTCTACTGCCGCTTCCTGTGCCCCGTTGGCGCCGCGCTCGGTCTGCTGTCAAAGCTGAGTGTCCTCCGGATCAAGCGCTGGTCGGAATGCAGCAGCTGCAAGATCTGCGAGAAGGCGTGCGAGTG
>JASLOY010000270.1 GCA_030745255.1 Vicinamibacterales bacterium | reverse complement strand
CGCCGGCCTCTGGGGCGGTGCGTCGCCACTGGTCTGATTCAGCGTCAGACGCCGCCGCAACCTGCTCGAACGCCCATCTCTCGCCGTCGCGCTCGATCTCGAGCGCCGTCGCATTGAACGGTCGGAACGCGAACAGGTTGATCCGCCGGTATTCATCAACCCCTTGCTCGAGCTCGGTCACGAGCGCCGCGTCGACCGTGAACACCAGATCGCGCGCGGTGTCCCGGGCATACACGGTGCCGGCCGGCGCCGTGTCCCCCAGCAGCAGCGTCGCTTCCGAGCTGCCAAGCCCCACGGTCACCGTCAACCGTGGGGTGTCGAGCCCATACGGCTCCAGCTCGTCGGTCTGCTCCGCCTCGATGGCAGACATCTGTCCGGTGCTGAGTCGGCCGACGATGCCGTCTGTGACGCCGAAGTCGGCGTTGGCTGCGAACGGGCTGACCAGCGACCAGCGGTTGTCCCCTTTCCCGAGTCGGATGGCTAGATCGGGACCGGCGAATTCGAGCGAGTCGACCTGGTCACGTGTGAAGTCGAGAATGGTCTTGTCGCGAAGCTCGAACGTGGTCCGGTTGAAGGTGCCGTCCAGAAAGCCCGAGATCAGGAACACCCGGTTCGAACCGGCGAGCGTGGCATACAGATCGCCTCCGGTCGGCGTCTGTTCCCCGATCAGCAGTCGTGTGTCGGCGCCGGTGGTCGTCGTGGCAGCCACCTCGATGCGCGGATCATCGAGCCCGAACGCTGCCAGATCGGGAGCGTCGTCGGGTTCGGCGACCACGCGCTGCATCTCGAGCGTTGCGAAACTAGAGGCGAGCGAGACGACCTCGGTGACGTCGACGGCGGTCACCAACGGCTCGGCCAGCTGCCACCGGTCGTCGGTCTTTTCGAGCACGGTGCGCTCGCCGTTCTCCGCGGTGACCGAGAGCCGGTTGATGTCGTTCGAGTCGAAGTCGAACACCGTGTCTCGTGGCTCTGGTGTCCCGACCGCCGAACGGTCCGACTCGCCGAGGTAGATGTAGGCAGCCAGCCCGAGCGCCACCGCCAGGAGCATCAGCGTCGATCGCAGACCGCGCATTAGCGTCTCCGCCACCACGTGTAGACGCCGGTGCCAAGTACGATCCCCGGCACGAGGAACAACGACAGCACGAACACCCGCCGTTGCTGGTCGGCAGTCAGCGTGAGACGGCGATCCTCCGGTTCTCGCGCGCGAATCGAGATGAGGTCCTCCTGCTGCGCGAGCCAGTTGATGGTGTTCAGGAACATGTCGCGGTTGCCCTGGATGCCGACAACGCCGTTGGTAGCGAAGTCGGAATCGCCGATCACGACCAGACGGGTCTCGGGCGGTGCGGCCGCGGCCTCATCGTCGTCGTTCGGCGCACCGGTCTCGGACACCGCCGGCTCGGCGGACGGCGCCGGCGCCGACACCGCCATGCCGATTGCTACCGGTCCGGGTTGGTCGCCAGCCTCCTCGTTCAGCTCGACTTGACCGGTTGCCAGCGCCTCGATGTCTGCTTCCGACCAGCTCTGGGCGCTTGTTTCGAGGAACGACTGGGCGACACGGCCGTCGAGGCTCCCGGGAGCGGCGTGTACCGACCGGGCCAGTGGGTAGGCGGTCAGCAGGTTGAACCGATCGGTGATCGGATGAAACGGGTAGTTGGCCACAACCGGGACCGAGGCGTCGGCGCCCAGCAGTTGCCCCATCCCGCTCGCGTCGACCACCACGCCGGGGCCCGGCTCGATGCCCCACGCGCGCAAGACCCCAAGCAATCCCTCGGGCGCCGGTGGGTCGCCGGCGGGTGCCGGGTCGATCAACACGAGCAGTTTGCCACCCTGATCCAGATAGGCGCCGAGCGCGTCGATCTCGCCCGGAAGCAGGTCGGTCTGCGGTCCGGCAACGACCACGACGGTGGCGTCGTCGGGCACGGCGCTCTGTTGTGCGAGCACCAGGGATTCGACTTCGAAGTTGTCGAGACCCAGGGCGCCGGAGACGGTGGAGTAGCCGTCTCGGTCCGAGCCCGTGTGCTCTTTCTCGCCGTGGCCCTGGAGAAAGTACACCGTCTGTTCCACGCCCTCGACGACTTTGATCAGGCCATTGGTCAGATCCTGCTCGGCGGTCGACAGGACCCGTTCCACACGCCCTTCATGTTCGAACACGATCGTGCCATACGACTGCACCTCGTACTGGCGGGCCATCAGCGGCTGCTTGTCCACGTCGACGTAGTCGACCGTGACCTGGTTCGACAGATAGGCATACTCGCCGATCTGGTCCCGATACCCTGGGAATTCCGGCTCGCGAGCAAACACGATGACCCGGACCGGCGCCGTCAAGGCGGTGAGGATCTGCCTCGTCTGGTCCGACAGGGAATACTGTTGCGCCGACGTCAGGTCCCAGCGCGTGTTTTGCCGAGAGAGGATGTAGTTGAGCGCCACGATGATGCCGAGCACGAGCACCATGCCGGTGCCCGCCAACGTGCCATACCGCGTCTGCCGTCGTTCGAACGACCGTGCGACCTGACGCCATTGACCGGCACCGTAGAGGAGGAGTCTGCTTAACATCGGGTGTCAGTCGCTAGTGCTGTTAGAACGTCGTTGAGCGGTTCATCCGTTCCAGCGTTCACTGTCCATCGACTTCGCGGTCAGGAACAGCCCGAGCGTGATGAAGCTGCCGTAGTAGGTCAGATGTGTCGTGTCGATGACACCCTTGGAGAAGTCGTCGAAGTGCTCGAGGATTGACAGATACGCCAGCACCGCCTGCGTCGTGGTGCCGGAGGCGTCGCCAATCCAGTTGATGACCCAGAACAGCAAGAGCACGGCGAAGGTGGCGACACCGGCGACGATCTGGTTCTTGGTCATGCTCGAAATGGCCAGGCCGATCGAGATGAACGAGCCGCCCATCAGAAGCAGCCCCAGGTAGCCGCTCAGCAGCGGGGCCCACTCCGGTTCGCCGTACCAGAACAGGACCCCGATGTGAATCAGGGTGAGCGACAGCATCAGTGCGTAGAGCGCCATGGCGCCAAGAAACTTGCCCATGACGATCTGGAGGTCGGTCAGCGGCGACGTCAGCAGCAACTCCATGGTGCCGGACCGCTTCTCTTCGGCGTAGGACCGCATGGTCAGCATCGGCAGCATGAACAGAAGCACCACCGAGGTGTTTCCGAACAGGGGACGGATCATGAACTCGTTGATGTTGACGACCTGCGGTCCGCCCGCGCCGAACTGCCCCATGCTCAGCTGCACCATCAGATTGAGGCTCGCCACATAGAACACGCCAAAGAGCACCGCGAACAGCCCAAGCACGACGTAGGCGATGGGCGACACGAAGTAGGCCCGCAGCTCTTTTTGCGCCAGCGCCATGATGTTACCCATCGGTGCGCTCCTCCGTTGCCGTCTCCCCGGCGTCCTCATCGGGGCCGTCGAGCGTCGCATCCTCTGCCGCCTCGCTCCCGCCGGCCGCTTCGTCCTCGGTCGTCAGGTGCAGGAAGACATCTTCGAGACTCATCTGCTGCGGCCGCAGCTCCAGCAGACCCCAGCCGTTCGCCACGATCGTCCGGGACACCTCGCGGCGGACGTCGTCGCCGCTGCCGCTCTCCACGTGATATCCCGCCACCCCGTCCTGCTGAGCGGCCACTGTGACGCTCACGACACCGGCGACGCCTTCGAGCGACGAGATCGGGTCGGCGCCCTGTGTGTCCACCTGAAGATACAGCGTCTGTGACCCCTGCAGTCGTGCGGTCAAGTTGCCGGGGGTGTCGACCGCGACCACCCGGCCCCGGTTGATGATGATGACCCGCTGACAGGTCTGCGAGACCTCTGGCAGGATATGCGTACTGAGGATGATGGTGTGGTCGCCCGCCAGCTCGGCGATCAGCTTGCGTGTCTCGATGATCTGTCTCGGGTCCAGTCCCGCTGTCGGTTCGTCGAGGATCAGGACTT
Organism: Vicinamibacterales bacterium; assembly: GCA_030745255.1. GTDB lineage: Bacteria > Acidobacteriota > Vicinamibacteria > Vicinamibacterales > UBA8438 > NP936. The sequence goes on along the minus strand of JASLOY010000270.1, from coordinate 1,597 downwards.
CCGGGTTATGCAGGATCGCTTGCGCCAGACCGACACGTTGCCGGTAGCCCTTCGACAGCGTGCCGCAGTAGCGGTCGGCCATGTCTGCGACGTTGGTGCGCTCCATGGCCAAGCCGATCTGGGTCTGTCGGTCACTCGCCGGCACGCCGTTGATCCGCGCGACGAACCGCAAATACTCGATGACGGTCATCTCGGGATAGAGTGGCGGTGTCTCCGGCAAGTAGCCCGTCCGGCGCTTCGCCTCGACCGACTGCTCGAAGACGTCGAAACCGGCGACGCGCGCCAGGCCCTCGGTCGCCGGCAGATATCCGGTCAGGATCCGCATCGTCGTCGTCTTGCCCGCGCCGTTTGGTCCCAGGAAACCCAGTATCTCCCCCCGCTCGACCCGGAAGCTGATGTCATCGACCGCTGTCAGTGACCCATATCGCTTGGTCACGTGTTGCACTTCGACCACGATGCGGTTCCTCCCAAAAGCTGACGCGCAGGCGTCGTGCTGTTACCCGCCAGTGTCCTGCTTCTCCGACACGCCGTCGACCGGCCGCAGATGATGATTAGACGCTGCGTCCGCTCGAAAGACGTCTGAAGAGTCTACAAAACCTAGCGGTAGTGCCGAAACGGTGTCAACTCATATCAGCCGTGACGCATCGGGGTCGCTCTCGTCATGCAGGTCGACGAATTCGTCCACAGCGGTCTGGTCGCCGGCATCCATCTGTTCGAACTGGAGGCCCATGCCGACGCGTCGGTCGCTCCAGACTGCCCGTGCATCGGCGCTGATTTCGCGGTTCGAGCCTGGGAGGCGGAAGCGCGCGTTGGCCTTGGTGGAGACTGCAAGCGGGCTCATGGTGCGGATGGCCAAACCGCCTTTGCTGATGTTCAGGGTGAGAGCGCCAGCGATCGTGTTGTCGACCCGGTAGGACACCGGGATCGCCAGCACGACCCGCGGGCTGCTGCGCCGGTTGAAGCTGTCCGGAAACAGATGCGGCGCGAGCGACGGCAGGATCTGTTGGGCCTCGCTATGCTCGTTCACATACCCAGTGACCCCGAGCGCCGCCAGCTCTGGAACCTCGTCAGCGCTGCTGACCGACCCGCTGAAGACGATGATCGGCAGACTGCCGGCGTCGTCACGCACACGCCGTACGAGTGCCACGCCCTCGCTACCGGCCAGACCGAGGTCGAGCAGCAACAGGTCCACGCCGGGCTGGTCGTTGTCGACCAAGCCGAGCAGGTCCGATGTCCGCGCCGCTTCGAGCGTCCGGTGACCGGCTTGCTGGAGCGCCTCGGCAAAGCGGCTCCGGAGATCGGTCTCGGCGGAGGCGATCAGCACCGTTCTGGAACTGGCGGCGGAGGTGGTCATCTGGCAGATGTCCTTCGATGTTGTCACGCTGGAATGTCGGGCCCGCACCCCACGCTCCTCGTATGCTACCGGTGTTTCGGGGTCGCGGTGATAGTGAGATGCCGGCGATGGCGCGCGTTGCGGCCCAGCGTCGGTTCTCGCTACAATTCCGCCGGTCGACCTCCGCCATCCTGCGGTCTGGGCTGCCGGTCATTGCACTCGCATCAGTGTGGATGCGACGGGGTCCAGTTTGGAGGCGCGAAG
>JASLOY010000026.1 GCA_030745255.1 Vicinamibacterales bacterium | reverse complement strand
GGGTTCGCGCCGGCCGCCCTGGTCTGGCATCACCACCGCACGAGCGTGCAAGGCTATTGGCGGCAGCAGGTCGGTTACGGCGAAGGGGAAACCTGGCTCGATGCCCACCACCCCGAGAAGTTCCTCGCCGGACACATGGTCTGGCATGGACGCATCTACAACCCGCTGCCGTTCCTGCGTACGGTGGCGGAGCGGCGGGTCAACACCGGCGTTTGGGGCACCGCAGCGTTCCCATCGGTCTACAGTACCCGGACGCGGCCGTGGCAGCATCTCCCGCACACGCCCGCCTGGATGGCCGCCACCCTGGTGCTGCTGCTCATCGGAAACATCGGCCCACTGACCGGCATGGACGCCGCCTGGCTCCCGCTGGGCATCGGGATCCTCGCGCTGCTGACGACCCTCGGTCGCTGTCTCCGCTACGGCTGGCACCCGGACGTACGGACGCTGCCGCGGATCGGAGGCTGGCTCCCGGGACCGAGCCGCTGGATCTACCGCGGGCTGATCGGCTGGTTGCACCTGATTCAGCCGCTCGCGCGTGCCCGCGGCCGCTTTCGCGGTCTGTCACAACCGGAAGCGGTGGCGCCGCAGCATGTCACCAGGCACCCCTGGAAGACGCCCGTACCGACACCCCGTGACGCGCTGTCGGCGGCGCGGTTGCTGGCTCGCAACGGCGCCGAACAGGCGTTCTGGAGCGCGGCGTGGACCTCGCACACCACTCTGCTCAGCGAGCTCGTCGGCGTGCTCCGCGCGTCGCGGCCCGCCCTGCGCGTCGAGGTAGACGAGGGCTGGCGGCCCGATCGAGACCTCAGCCTGGGCATCGGCCGCTGGGGTTGGCTGCATGTGCAGACCCTCGTCGAGGAACATGAGGGCGGCGCCTGTCAGTTCCGCGTGCGGGCGCGACTTCGGCCCAGCTTTGTCGGCACACTCCGAGGTTTGACATTGGCGGTCCTGCTGGCTGGCGGCACCGGGGCCTCCATGGCGCTCTACACACCCCCGGTCGGTGTCGTCGTGGCTGCCGTGGCCAGCGCGGCCATCGCCGTGCGCGCGGCTTGGCAGGCCACCCGCGCCGCGGCGGTACTCGACCATGCGCTGACCCACGTCACTACGGCGGCCGGTCTGCTCCGGCTGCCGATGGCCCCCGATTCGATACCGGCAGATCGGGCGCCCAAGACCACGCTGTCCGAATCTGAGGGAACCCGTTGACCCTGGTTTCCTGGACGCTGTCATTCCTGCGCCCCCATCGCGGACGCGCCCTGGTCATCGTGGTGCTGACGGTGCTCGAGATCGGCCTGGCGGCGCTCGCCCCCTGGCCGCTCAAGATTGTCGTCGACACTGTGCTCGGTGCCGCTCCGCTTCCGACGCCACTCACCGTCTTGCTGCCTGCCGGCGTGGCCACGAGCGCCGCGGCGCTGCTCGTGGTGATCGTCGTCGCCGGGCTGCTGATCCAGCTCGGGGGCGAGCTCGTGCGCATGATTCACACACAGCTCCAAGTACAGATGGGCCAACGTGTCGTGTACGCCCTGCGGGGGACGCTGTTGGCCCATCTGCAGGCGCTGCCGCTACGCCACCACATCCTGGCGCGAACCGCCGATTCGGTGTACCGCCTCGACGCCGATGCGCACTGCGTGGACGACCTGCTGATCGGCGGGCTGTTTCCGCTGATGCTCGCGGCGCTCAACCTGGGGGTCATGTTCGTCGTGCTCGTCTACGTCGACCTGACGCTCGCGCTCCTCTCCCTCACGGTGGCCCCGTTTCTCTACCTGTGTCTGCGCTACTACGCCGGCACGATGACCGACCGCGCCGAGCGCGTGAAGGAGCTGGAGGCGACGCTCATCGAGCGCGCGTTCGAAATTCTTTCCTCGGTCGCTGCCGTCAAGAGCTTCACGAGGGAACGGCACGAGCTGGGACGATTTTCGCGCCAGGGCGACAAGACGATGCGAGCGCGGCTGACACTGACCTGGCAGGAATCGCTGTTCTCGGTCGCCGTCACCGCCATCACCCTGGCCGGCACGGCGGTCATCCTCGTGGTCGGCGGTCTGCACGTGCTCGCCGGCACGCTGACGGTCGGCAGCCTGCTGGTCGTCATCGCCTATCTCGCCGCGGTCTACGACCCGCTTTCCGAGATTGCCCGCACGACCGGACTCTTGCAGCAGGCGGTGGCGAGCGCGCGCCGCGTCCGCTCGATCCTGGCGATCACGCCGGAGGTCCTCGACGCACCGGATGCCCTCGACGCATCGGCTATCACGGGGCATGTCCGGTTCGAGCGGGTCGGCTTCTCCTACGACGGTAACCGCACGGTGCTCGACGAGGTCTCCTTCGACGCGCGACCCGGCGAGCTAGTGGCGCTGGTCGGTCTGACCGGCGCCGGCAAGACGACCATCGCCAGCCTGATCCCGCGGTTTTTCGAGCCGCAGCGAGGCCGCGTGCTGGTGGACGAGGTCGACGTGTCCCGCTATTCGCTCACCTCGCTTCGCGCACAGATCGCCCTGGTGCCGCAAACACCGGTGCTCTTTGCCGGCACGGTCGCCGACAACATCCGTTACGGCCGACTGGACGCCTCCGATGCGGAGGTGGAGACGGCGGCCCGGTCCGCACATGCCCACGACTTCATCCGACGGCTCCCGCAGGGCTACCGGACTCCGATCGCCGAGGCGGGTGCGACGCTCTCGGGTGGCGAGCGGCAGCGTCTGGGCATCGCCCGCGCCTTGCTGAAGAACGCTCCTATCCTGCTCCTCGACGAACCGACCTCTTCGGTGGACACGATCTCCGAGGCGGCAGTCTTCGATGCGCTTCGGCGACTGCGGCCAGACCATACCATGCTCGTGATCGCGCACCGGCTGTCGACGATCCGGGACGCCAGCCGGATTCTCCTGCTGCACGAGGGGCGCCTGGTCGCTCAGGGCACGCACCAGGAGCTGCTGGCCTCTCACCCGCTCTATCGCCGGATGTGCGACCGTCTGTCGGTCGGCCGGTCGCTCGACGAACCGGAATCGGTGGACGAAGCGCTGCGGGAAGAAAACCAGGCGAAGGAGACAGGAGACAGGAGACAGGAAACAGGAGAAGCCGGAGGGCTTCGCCCCATGCTTTCGTGAACCTGCTCATTCGCGGCCATGAAAATCCTGTTTGCCGGCATCATCGCCAGACACCCCTATGGTGGGGTCACCTGGTGCTCGCTCATGTATCTGCAAGGCCTGATGGACCTGGGTCACGAGGTCCTCTACATCGAAGACACCGGCGAGTGCATCTACGACGCGGCGCGCGACACGATCTCGACCGACCCATCCTTCGGCACCCGCTACATCCACGACGCGCTCGAGCCGTTCGGGCTTGGCGATCGTTGGAGCTTCGTCAACTACGACGGCAGCTATCACGGGCTGTCGCGCGAGGCGGTGCGAACCTACTGCGACGACGCAGATCTGTTCGTCAACCTGTCGGGCGGCTCGTGGTTCTGGCGAGATGAATACCGGCGAATTCCCAGAAAGGTCTTTGTCGACTCGGACCCGGTCTTCACACAGCTGGCGATCGCCAAGGGCGAGGACTGGTATGTCGGGTACTTCCGCGAATTCGACCATCTTTTCACCTTTGGCGCCAACATCGGCACGCCAGACTCCGACGTGCCCACTGGTGAGTTCGCCTGGCAACAGACCTGGCAGCCGGTGATTACCCGGCTCTGGCACACCCGGATGCCCCCGACCCGGGATCGGTTCACCACGGTGATGACCTGGCAGACCGAGAGCTTCACCGATGTCGACGGCAACAAGGACCGGGAGTTCGTCCGGTTCCTCGAGCTGCCTCCGCACACCCACAGCCGTTTCGAGCTGGCCGTCAACGGGCCCCACGCGCTGCTGCGCGACCATGGATGGGCACCGGTCGACGCGATGCGGGTCTCACGCTCGCTCTGGGACTACCGGGATTTCATCCAGGGCTCGAAGGCGGAGTTCGGTGTGGCCAAGCATGCCTATGTGTCGCGCCGATCCGGGTGGTTCAGCGACCGGACGGCGTGCTATCTGACGGCTGGACGGCCCGCGGTCGTGCAAGACACCGGGTGGAGCGCGCATCTGCCCTCGGGCACCGGCCTGGTCGCTTTTACTACCCCGGCGGAGGCGATCGCCGGGCTCGAACGGGTCGAACGCGACTATCCGACTCACACACAGCGTGCCCGCGAGATCGCCAACGAGTGCTTCGACGCCTCGCGGGTGCTACCGCCGTTCCTCGAAAAGGCCTGCGCATGACTCCCTTGCGCATCGCGATGGTCGCGCCGGTCGCGCAAGGGGTGCCGCCAACCAAGTCGGGCTCGGTGGAAACCGTCACGGCGTTGCTCACCAACGGACTGGTCGCGCGTGGCCACGACGTCACGCTATTCGCCACCGCCACGTCGGCCACGAGCGCGCGGCTGCATGCCATCTACAAACACGGCTATCACGAAGACACGTCGATGTGGCCCTGGGAGGTGTGCGAGCTGTTCAACCTGGCGGCCGCTGTCGAGGATGCCGCGTCGTTCGACCTCGTTCACTATCAGGCCGAGTACAGCCCGATGTCGCTGGCTTACAGCCGGATCTCGTCAAGGCCGGTGCTACAGACACTACATCACGCCCCCAGCGTCGAGGAGGTCACGCTCTGGTCGCGCTATCCAGACGCGCCGTTCGTCGCGGTCTCGCAGGCACAAGCCACCCTGCTGGCTGGCCTGAACGTGGTCGCGACCATTCACCACGCGGTGGACGCCGCCACCCTCGCCTTCCAGGCGGAGCCAGACGACGACCTGCTCTTCCTCGGCAGGTTCACCGCAGGCAAAGGTGTGCTCGAGGCGATCGACGTGGCGCGCCGGACCGGTCATCGACTGATTCTGGCGGCAGCCGAAAACGACTACTACCGAGACGTCGTGGCGCCGCTCGTGGACGGTCGACAGATTGTCTTCGCCGGCGAGGTGGACCAGGCCGGCAAGACCAGACTGCTCGGCAACGCGCGCGCCCTGCTCTACCCGGTGCGGGACGCCGAGTCGTTTGGACTCGTGCTGGCCGAGGCGATGAGCTGTGGCACACCGGTGGCCGCGCTGAACCCCGGCGCGGTGCCCGAGCTCGTGGACGACGGCGTGACCGGCAGAGTGTTCGCATCGCTCGACGCCCTGGTCGCCGGATTGGCTGACGTGCTGGCGCTCGATCGGCGAAAGGTCAGAGCCCGGGCGATGGACCGCTTTGGTCTGGACCGGATGGTGGACGCACACGTCGCGGTCTACACGGAGCTCGCCGCCCGTGCCCGACACGCGGAGCGAACGGCCTAAAGGTCATGTCAGAGAAGTCAGAAGTCAGAAGTCAGAAGGCAGAAGGACAGTCGCTGCTGGCGGTGTTCGCTCACCCTGACGACGAGTCGCTCGCCTGTGGCGGATTGCTGGCGTGGTGCGCCGCGCTCGGCGTACGTGTGTCGCTGCTGTGCGTCACACACGGAGCGCACGCACGGGCGAACGATACGAGCCCGCCGACCGTGGATGACATCCGCGCCGCGGAGCTCCGGGACGCCGCAGGCTGCCTCGGTGTCGACATCGACGCCGTGACTCTCCTCGACTATGAGGATGGAATGCTGGCCTGGGTCGATGCCGACCCGCTCGAACAGGCGATCCGGACGGAGATTCGGCGACTCCGCCCCGACGTCGTGATCACATTCGATGAGGACGGCCTGTACTGGCATCCAGACCACATTGCCGTGCACGAGCGAACCACCGCCGTCATCGCCGCGCTCGACATTGACGATGCCGCGCCCACCCTCTATTACGTGACCATGCCATCCGGCGCGATGCGTGCTGTCGTGTCCCACGGGGCGGCGGTCACTGCCAGCCGCGACCCCTACGCGGCGCCGCCCGGTTCGATCCTCGGCGTCGAGGATGCCGACGCCTTCGGTGCGGAGGCCGCACCACCGTCACTCGTGGTGAAGACGGGCACCTACGCCGTGCGCAAGCTGCGCGCGCTTGCCTGCCACCGCAGCCAGTTCCGCGACTGTGCCCTGGCGCTGGTGGGCGAAGATGATGCTCCACACCTGCTCGGCACCGAGCAGTACCGGCGGGCGAACGTCGGCGCGCAACACGACACCTTCATCGAGCAGCTGGCTGCACCTCAGGCCGCCCTCGAGTCAGGTTCCGCGCAGACCTGAACTTCATGCACGAAGCGCTGCTCGACCTGCTCCGCTGCCCGTTCTGCGGCACCCGTCTCGAGCTTGTCGAGAACGCTGCCCTCGTGCGCCACGACGGCGCCATCGAGTTCGGGGTACTCGGCTGCCAGTGCTGCGCGTTTCCGATCGTCGCCGGTATCCCGGTACTGATCGCGGATGACGCCACCCGCGGCGCGATGCACGCCCTGGAGACAGGCCGGCGGGAGGAGGCGCTCTGCGCGTTGCTGGCCCTGGACGCTGACCGCACCGAACGGTTCACGGCGCTGCTGCCACGTCTCGACCAGACCACCTTTCGCGAAACCCTCGAGCTCTTGAGCCCTGATGCCGAAGGCACCTATTTCCTCTACCGCTTCTCGGACCCGACGTTTCTGACGGCCGAGGCGCTTGTGCGCGCAGTGGGCCAGCAGGACGGCGCGCTCGCGGGACCGGTACTCGACCTCTGCGGTGGCTCGGGACACCTGACGCGTGTGCTGGCCGGTCTCCGCCGACCGAGCTCCGCCTCATCATCGTTCGGGGCGCGGGTCACGGTGGTCGCCGATCTGCACTTCTGGAAGCTGTGGCTCGCCACCCGCTTCACGGCACCGGGCTGCCCGGCCGTCTGCTGTGACGCTGCCGCGCCGCTTCCGTTCGCCCGCAACCTGTTTTCCATGGTCGTCCTCGCCGACGCCTTTCCCTACATCTGGCACAAACGGTTGTGCGCCGACGAGATGATGCGCCTGACCCGGCCAGACGGCATCCTGCTGATGCCGCACCTGCACAGCGCGCACGGCGACAACTTCTCCGCTGGCGATACCCTGACACCGGAGGGCTACCGGGAGCTGTTCGCCGAGTGCCAGCCACGGCTGTTTTCCGAAGCTCGGCTGTTCGAGGACCTGATCGAGCACGCCGTCGTCGACCTGACGCAGGAGCTGTCGCCGTCCGAGCTTGGAACGGAAGCAGCGCTGACGCTTGTCGCCTGCCGGCGAAACGATCGGTTTCGCCGCCACTGCCTTCCAGACATGCTGCCAGCGACCGGCGAGCTTGTGGTCAATCCGCTCTACCGTGTCGAACGGCGCGACGACGCAACCGTCCTGACGTTGACGTTCCCGACACCGGAATATGAAGAAGAATTTGGCGCCTGCCGGCGCTATCTGCCGAACACCGTGACCGTGGATGCCGATCTTGGCGGCCAAATCGACCGGGCGACGCTGGGAGCCCGCTATGACGAGTTACGGCGGCGACGCGTGCTCATCGACGCACCCCCGCACTACTGCTAGGACAGTGTCACTCAGACCGGTTCCTGCGCGTCGAGACGCGCCCTCATCCACTGAAGATGTTCGCCTTCCAATCCCCCGCGCTGCCGGAACGCCGCCTGCAGATCGGGATCGGCAGTCTGCCGCAGCGCCCGCCTATAGAAATCCTGCGCCCTGAGCTCCGCCGCGAGAACCGTTTCCAGTGCCTGGCTCAGAGACGGGTTGTCGCCTACCGCCTCGACGACATCCCTCTCCGGCCCCTCGTTTTCCAGCGCAACGCCAAGATCTTCCGCGGTAATCACGGCAACCTCTCGAAGGATCCGCACCGCTCGGAAGGCGAGAGCCGCCGTTCCGCCAGCGACGTCACGGGACTCGGCGGCCATCTCCACGTCATCGTCACCGACGGTTCGACGGACCTTTCCGTACCGCTGTGTGTACACCTCCTCCAGCTGGAGTCGGTGCGCATCCTCCTCATCGGCCATCAAGCCCAAGACCCGGGCGGCATCCGACGAGGCGTCGGCGAACCGTTTGGCGAAGGTGCGGAGGCGGGCGCCGTTGACTTCCTCGACATCGATCGCCACCATCAGGACCTCTTCCGGACTCAGCTCATGACACGTGCTCAGCATGATTCACTCCTGACTCCTGGGTAGGACGGGATCATCGGATCCTGTCCGACATTCCGCACGTTTCCAATGACGGGCGTCATGTCGCTCCTCCGACTCGCGGTGCGATGTGGGCCAGGAGCGGACGGGAGGGTCGGCGAGAAACGGAGCGTCAGAGCGGGATCAGCGCATTTCGAGATGCGCCGCGACCGGGTAATGGTCCGACGGGTAGCGTCCGCCATCATTGTGCAGGACGGTTTCGACCGAGCGAACCGCAACCGGCCCGCCGACGAGTATCCAATCGACACGCTCCATGAGCGCGTCTCCGGGCGGACCGAAATCCCCATACGTCACCGGTGGCCCCCGTGTCTCGCCCGCCAGCACCCACGCGTCACCCAGCCCCCCGGCGGTCGCCACGCGCCAGGTGTCGCTGTCCTCGGCGCTGTTGTTGAAGTCGCCCATCACGATGACAGGCGCGCCGGCGGGCAACGCCGCGACCAGTGTCGCAATCAGTTCGGCCGAATCGAGCTGCGACTGGCCCCGGCGGAGCGTGAAGTGGGTGTTGAACACGTAGAACTGTCTCCCGGTGTCCCGATGGTAAAAGCGGGCCCAGGTGACGATGCGGCCACCGCCGCGGCGGCGCCGGTTGCCGTTCCGTCTGACCGGCGGGGTGTCGGGCGTCGAGGTCAACCAGAAGTTGCCCGATTCGACCGGGCTCAGCTCTCGGTACCGGTAGAAGATTGGCGTGGCCTCGCTCAACCCCACCCCACCATTGAGCCCACGATCGATCCCAAGCCAGCGGTAGTCCGGCAACATGGCGTCCAGATACTCGATTTGCTCGTCGAGCGCCTCCTGCAAACCAACCACCTGTGGCGCGAACCGTCCGATTGTCTCGACCACTAATTCCTTGCGAAGGGGCCAGTTGTTCTCGCCGTCCCGGCCGTTCGCCGTTCGGATGTTGAAGGTCATGACATCGAGCGGCACCTGGCCCGACGCGCCCGTCACCGGGCCAGTCAGAAGACCCACGACAAGCAGCATGCAGGCCAAGGCTCGGGGGACCGTTTGCACCGTCATGTCGTCAGATGATCTAGTCGCCGAAGGCGTCGAGCAATATTGGCAACAGTGTGTCCATCGCTGCTACGGAGGGATGCCGCGGCTCGAGCCCGTCGACGAACCGATGGTTCCGTACGAGCCGGTCGAGCACGGCGGGCCGGTTCGCGATGACGTGAACCGGCACCTCCCAGGATGCCCCCTCACCGCTGACGAGCGCCGGCGGCTGATGGTCCCCGATCAGTATCATCACGAGATCGCGGTCCGCCCGCAAGTGGAGATAGCCGCCAACGTTTGCAAAGGCGTACTCGAGAGCCTCGAGATAGCTCGGTCCGAGGTTCATCCAGTCGGGCCAAGCCGACCATGCACGGTCGAGCGCCTCGGCATCATACGGTGTCGTTGTCAGCACGCGCGCCCAATCCGGCTGATACGGCGGCGCCGGCACGAAAGGCGCGTGCGTCGTGATCGTCGTGAAGAAGACAAACGCCGGCGGGCGGGGCTGTGGGGCGATCTCGAGCGAGTCGACGCGCGCCAGCGCGAACTGATCGTTGAGGTCCCACCAACCGAACGGCGGCCCGCGATAATCGAGCCGCTCGTGGCCATAGACCTCCTCGAAGCCGTAGAAGGCCCCCTCGGGCCAACCGACCAGCAACCCCGGCATGAGCGCAATCGTGCGATACCCGCTGCGGCCGAACAGCTTCACCAGCGTGTCGCGCTCCTGCGCCATCAGCCGCACGTTTGTCCCCTGGTCACGCACCTCGGTGCCCGAGAGCAGACTGATGTGCGCCAGCCAGGACTCGCCGCCAAACGTCGTCGACTCCACGAAGGCGGACGCCACCGCGCGACCGGTCTGGTCGATGTCGGCTTCGAGCCTCGCCCGGGTCGGCGCCAGCGCCTCGGCAAATGCGTCGCGATCCCAGCTGATGGCACCATAGGACTCGAGAAAGACCAGGAACACGTCGGCGCCGTCCACACGCGACAGGTCGGATCGCATGTCGGGCGGTGGGCCGAGATCGCGCATCCCCGCACCGCTCAGCTCGTAGACGAGCTCACCCAGTTCCCGCGCGTAGGCTGGCGCAACCGGGTCGGCGAACCGGATCGCCTCCGGCACTGGAGCGCCCAGTGGCCGCGCGATACTCAGCAGCAGGACCGCAGCCGCCACCAGCCCCAGCACCCGTCGCACCCGTACATCGCGCGTTGTGTCGGCCACCGACCCGATGGCCCAGCGCGCAACGAGATAGAGCAGCACCGGAACCAGAACCACACCGGCACCCACCGCGACCCTGAGCCACGGATCGGCCACGAACGCGAACATCGCGCCCACATTCGGCATATGGCGCACGTCCCAATAGAGATTGATGTCGCGGCCATACAGCGATGTCGCGGTCACCTCGACGTAGCGCCCGACGATGAGCACGACCCAGAGGCCAGCCAGGCCCCGGAGCGCGGCGCGTGACGGCACGCCGGCCCACTGCCGCATGCATACCAACCCGAGCACACACAGGGCCAGCTCCATGGAGAGGTCGCCAGTGAATCGAATTCTGGGAGTTGGCCAGATATTGGTGAAAGTGAGCGAGACATTCAACAACACGATCGCCGCAACCGGTCCGACCCAGCGCACGACCGAAAACCGTCGCGACAGGCCCCGCGTTCCGCCAGCGCCGCCGCCTCCCATGTTGGACATCCCCAGGGCATTGTAACTGGGTCCGGTCCGCCACAGAATGGACATGAATGAGTTCGACTCGCCGTGCCAGTCGCGCGATCGGGCTGCTGCGATCACTGGCCGTCTATCACGGGATTCCAATGCGCCAGCGGCGGCTGCGCCGCCTGTACGCCACACTGGCCGCACCCGGAGACCTGACATTCGATCTTGGCGCCCATGCGGGCAATCGTACCCGTGCGCTGGCGGCCGTCGGGTGCCGCGTTGTTGCGCTCGAGCCGCAGCCGGACTTCGCGAGGCTGCTCCGCCTGCTCTTCGCCAGACGGACGAGCATCGAAATCATCGAAGCCGCCGTCGGAGAGCGTTCCGGTCGCGCGTCGCTCTCGGTGAGCGACCGCTCCCCTACCATGACGACACTAGCCACCGAGTGGCGTGACGAACGCGCGCGCGACCCGGTGTTCGCGGGCGTCAGCTGGAACCGCGGCATCGAGGTGAACACCACGACGCTTGACAAGCTGATCGCGCAATTTGGCACGCCGGCCTTCATCAAGATCGACGTCGAAGGCTCAGAACCCCAGGTGCTCGCCGGTCTCAGCCAGCCGGTCCAGGCGCTGTCATTCGAGTATCTGCCCCACGCGCTCGACTACACACGAGCCTGTGTCGCGCGACTGACCGCGCTCGGCCCGTACCGTTTCAACTGGTCACCCGGCGAGTCCTACGCGCTGGCTGTCGAGCGATGGCTGACCGGCGACGAGCTGACGGCCGCGCTCGAGAACCAGGACGCGCAGCGCCGATCCGGCGATGTGTATGCACGGTTACACTCAGAGGAGACACGAGCAGCTGCCTGTCCGCCGTAGCCTGGGCGACGGCGGGCGGGCTTCGCCGTCGTCATCCAGCGTGATTGCGGTTCACGAGACGAACCATGGTTGAGTTTGATGCTGCCGACGTGCGGCGCTACTACGACCGCCATACCGACGACTTCGTAGCCTACGGCCAGGGTGGCGCTGTCGGTGCGCTCCACCGAGCCGTCTGGGGCCCCGGCACCAACACTGCCGATGCGGCGTTCCGTTACGTCGAAGACCGCATTCTCGAACATCTACGCACGATTCCGCGTGGCCCGGAACCGGCCCACGTCGTCGATCTCGGGTGCGGCGTCGGCGCCAGCCTCTGCTACCTGGCCGAACACTGGCCGATTCGCGGCACCGGCGTCACGCTGAGCCCGGTGCAGGTCCGGCACGCCGAAGACCGGATCAAGAACGCGGGACTCTCCGACCGCGTCGTGTGCCTCGAAGGCGATTACTGTGCGCTACCCGACGAGGCGCCGCCGGCCGATCTGGCGTACGCGATCGAGTCGTTTGTCCATGGGCCAGACCCAAGCCGCTTCTTCGCTGCGTGTGCCCGGCTGGTCCGACTGGACGGACTGCTCGTGATCTGCGATGACTTCCGGAGGCCGGTGGCCAGCCCGGCCGCTATCCGCGCGGTCGAGCGGTTCAGACGGGGCTGGCATCTCAATTCGCTCCTCCACCCGGACGAGCTCGAACGACTGGCCGCCGACGCCGGTTTCGAGCATGTCTCGACGAGCGACCTCACGCCACACCTTCACGTGGGCCGTCCCCGCGACCGGCTGACCGCGTTGTTCATCGCTCTGTTCGGCTGGCTGCCACTCGACACCACGCGTTTTGGCCACCTCGTGGGCGGCAGCGCGTTGCAGACCTGTCTGGCAAGAGATTGGATCGGATACGATCTCGCGCTGTTCCGTCGCCGGCATTGAGCCGCATCGAGCAGCAACGATGAACCAGGAGTGACGGCACTCGAGGACCGCCCGTAATGTCCGATCCGATCCGTTACTGGCAGACGCTGACCACCACGGAGGCAGCGGCAATCGCCGCTCGCGATCCTGTGGTCGTCCTGCCGCTGGCCGCCACCGAGCAGCATGGCCCGCACTTGCCGTTGTCGACCGACCACGACATAGGCATCGGGCTGTTGAGGGAGGCGTTCGCGCAGCTCTCCGGCGACGTGTCCGTCTGGGTCTTGCCCGCGCAAACTATCGGCGCCAGTCGCGAGCACCTGCGATTCGCCGGCACGCTCAGCTTCGATCCGGAGCTGCTGACCGAGGCAATCTACCAGCAGGGAGCCGCTCTCGCTGCGTGCGGCGTGCAGCGTCTCGTGCTCTTCAACAGCCACGGCGGAAACCTGCCGCTGATGGATACCGCGGCGCTGCGGCTGCGGGACGAGCACGGCATCCTGGTCGTGAAGGCCAGCTACGTCACCTTCTCGCGACCAGACGACGTCGAGTTGCCAGAGGCGGAATGGCGGCATGGGTTGCATGGTGGCGCGGTGGAAACCGCCATGATGCTGCACCTGCGTCCTGACCTGGTTCGCACCGGTGCGCTGCAGCGCTTTCCTTCACTGGGTCAGGAGCTGGATGCCCCCTTGCGACGCCTGGGTCCGGAAGGCGAGGCCTCGTTCGCCTGGCTGGCCGGCGACCTCAATCCTCACGGGGTCACGGGCAACACGCGACTGGCTGACGCAGACACCGGGCAACGCCTGGTCGCGCACTACGGGCGCGTGCTTGCGGAAGTGATTCACGAGACGGGGGCGTTTCCACTCGACCGGTTGATCGGACGCTAGTCAGCACGGATCGGCCCCGTCAGCATCTCGGCCAGCCAATGACCGGCCCGGTGGACCTTCGCCTTGACGTAGGGCAGGTTATGGCGATTCAGGGTGCCGTAGAGCGGTTGGCGATCCACCACATCGATACCGCCGGCCTCGAGCGCTCGCACCTTTTCGGGGTTGTTGGTCAGGAGCTGGATCCGTTCGAGCTGCAGGAGGCGGAGCATCGCAACCGCAGCGTCGTAGCGCCGCTCATCGGCCCCAAACCCTAGTGTGCAGTCGGCGTCGACCGTGTCGAGACCCTCCTGCTGCAGGGCATAGGCACGGAGCTTGTTCCCCAAACCGATGCTGCGCCCTTCCTGCGCCAGATACAGCAGCACCCCACCGCCACGGGCAGCGAAGACACGCAGGCTCCCCCGCAACTGCTGTCCGCAATCGCAGCGGAGACTGCCGAACAGATCGCCGGTGAGACAGGCCGAGTGCAGACGCACCGGCACCGGGTCCGGCCAGTGCTCGCGGACGCCGATGAGAATCGCTACATGCTCGAGAATGCCGTTGGCCTCTCGAAAACAGACGAAGCGAGCATCTTCCGCTTCCTCGAGCGGCACCGGTCCGTCGCTGACGTGGGTCACCTCGACCCGGACGTTACCCGCCAATGCGGCGATCTGCTCGGTGCTGACGCTGAGAATCGCGCCGTTTGCGAGCGGCCGATCCAGCGCGTCCGCCCCGGCGCGATCAAGCGGAACGCTCACGACGGCGGGCAGCAGTTGACCCAACCGCGCCAACGTCAGCCCACCGATCTCCGAGGCCGAGGCCGCGCGCAGGTCGAATGCATCAGACGCGTGTCGACCCAGCCCGCTGGACAGACGCAGGATCTGGTCGGGGCTCGTCTCGCCGTTGAGCCCGAGGCTCACGTCGCCCGTGTTCCGCCCGGTGGACCGATCGGGCACCGGGCCCGACGCCGGAGCCGAGGTCAGCCCCATGGCGTGCGCGCGATGATGTGTCACCGCCAGGCGCAGCGGGCGGTCCGATCCTCGGAGCTGCTCGAGCGCCCGAGGCGTCAGCCCCTCCACGGGCGCCATGAGAATCGCGTCGTCGGCTGCCTGCCCCGATCCGTTCGTGACGTGGAGCGTGCGGCCACGTCTTAGATCGAACAGACTACGTTCCGCCTCGTGCATGCTAGTGTCCTGTAGCGACGAGCTTCCCCAATGCCGCACCCGTTGGCGCGATCAAGGAGCCACCGTTGAGCGAGACGATCGACGAAAGCACCGCCTGGAACCTGGTGCGAGCCGTCCCCCCGGGTTTTCTTGGTAAGGCCTCCCCCGCCCGGGTGCACCATCATCCCAGTCCCGATGTCTGGTTGCAAGTCGAACCCTCTGGCGAGTGGGAAACCTCCGGCCCCGTGACCGACGCGGCGCGCGATCTCTTCAACCTCTTCTTGCCGCTCCAGGTCAGCTGCGACCTGGTAATTGGGCAGATCGGGCAGAGTCTGGATGGGCGCATCGCCACCGAGGATGGGCAGTCCCACTATGTCACCGGACCGGCCGACATCCGCCGGTTGCACCGATTGCGAGCGCTCGTCGACGCCGTGGTCGTCGGGGCCGGCACCGTCGCGGCCGACAACCCGCGTCTGACGGTCCGGGACGTCGAGGGTGACAACCCGGTGCGCGTGGTCCTCGATCCACGCGGCCGCCTCGCGTCGGATCGGGCGGTGTTCTCGGACGGCGCGGCCCGCACACTGGTGATCCATCAGGCGACGGACGGCCAGCCTGGACCTGGCGACCGCAATAGCTGGATGCTGCCGGCTTCCG
>JASLOY010000269.1 GCA_030745255.1 Vicinamibacterales bacterium | reverse complement strand
GAGCCAAGCTACCACGTGATTGCGGTTTCGGCTGAGAGTCTGGGTGAGGCAGAGACCGTGTCGTTGTCGCTGACCGTTGATCCTTCCTTCGTGCCGGCGGTTGTGACCGGTGGGGAGAGCGCCGACGATCGGGAGCTCGGGATGCAGGTGTTCTATGCCTTCCTGGAATCGCAATAGGTCAGTCGACCTAGTATTCTATATCGTACATACCCGACAGGCCTAAATTAGGCATCCTACCGAACCGAAACGGGAACTATGCGGTGCCTGTCTCGACACGCTGCCCGTGCGGCTGCGTCGCCGGCCGGACCGAGTAGACGCAGGCCATTGTCGGGGGGGCGCGCGAGTTTGTGCTATTCTGCGAAGATGTTGACCGTGTCGAGAGCCACTTGTCTGTCTGTGCTTGCTCTGTTCCTCGTTGTGCGACCGGCCGCCGCGCCGGCCTCGGTAGAGCTCGTGCTGCTGACCACTGGACGCACACTGGCGGTGAGTGGTCATACCTTTCAGGGGGACCAGGTGGTGCTCTATCTTCGCAGTGGTGGGGAGCTCATCTGCGATCGGTCCCTCATTGCGCGAATCGAGCCGGACGCGGCCCCGGCTCCGTCGGTTCAGGCCGTGGTCGAGTCGAAGCCGCTGGTCCCGGCTCGGCCCTACGCGGAGATCATCGATGCCGCTTCAGTGCGTCACGGAGTGCCCCCCGCCCTGGTCTACGCGCTCATTGAAGTGGAATCGGCCTACCGGCCGGCCGCCCGATCGCCCAAGGGAGCCATGGGCCTGATGCAGCTGATGCCGGCCACCGTGGAGCGATACGCGGTCAGCGACCCGTTCGACCCGTCGGCCAATATCGAAGCCGGAACCAAACATCTCAAGTCGTTACTCGATCGCTACGACGTCAGTTCTGCACTCGCGGCCTACAACGCCGGAGAGGGCCCCGTGCGCAGGTTCGGCGGGGTGCCCCCTTACCCGGAGACCCGCCGCTACGTCGCCAAGATCCGCAAGTTGGTCGACGCCGCTGGGACCGAGTAGCGCCGCGTCACCTATTCGCCCCCCGATTGCGCCCCTCGCGGCGGGGGAGAGGCGGGCGTTCCGCTGCCAACTCCGGCCCCCTCGCGCCCCTGGTATAATTTTCGTGGCGCGCGAAGCCGATAATCTCATATCTGACAAGGGCTTGTAGCCGCTGCCAGGCTCTGGTCTGGCGCTGCCAGAGCGTTGACGATGGAATTCCGTTGCAGACTCGGCACCGAGACCGGAGAGGTGACCGAGGAGATGCATGTCGCCGAGAACGAGTCCAAGCTCCGCCAGGAGCTGGAGGCCAAGGGGCTGTACGTCCTGTCGCTCAGTCGTCGTGGCGCGCTCGGATGGCCGGGGCTCTCGTTTGCGAAGCACCGCCGCATCAAGACACGCGAATTCCTGGTGTTCAACCAGGAGCTGGCCACCTTGCTGCGGGCCGGCATGCCGCTGGTCCAGTCGCTCGACATCTTGCGTCAGCGAGTGGAGGACCCGAGTTTCAAGGCGGCGCTCGACGACGTGCACGACCGGGTGCGGGCAGGTGCGGCGCTCTCCGAGGCCTTCGAGACCCAGGGGGAGATGTTTCCTGGCATCTACACCGCGTCGCTGATGGCCGGAGAGAAGAGCGGCGGGCTCGAAGAGGTAATTCGACGGTATGTTGCGCATGTGAAGGTCATTAGCGCTGTGAAGCGCAAAACGCTGTCGGCGCTGGTCTACCCGGCCATTCTCCTGTTCCTTGCGCTGGTCGTGGTGAGCATTATCGTGCTGCGAGTGGTGCCGGAGTTCGAAGGGTTCTATCAGAGCTTTGACGCCGAGCTGCCAGTCGCGACCAGGATGATCGTGGCCGTCTCTGCGTTCCTCCGGAGCTATCTGTTCTTTGTCGTGCTGGGACTCGGTGGAGCGGTGGCTGCCGGCTGGTATTGGCTGCGTCGACCGGGCGGCGTGTCGATGCTGGATCGATTGATTCTCCGGCTGCCGGTGATCGGCACCATCGCGGGGCGATTTGCGACGTCGCAGCTTACGCGGACGCTGGCGACGCTGCTCAGCGGCGGCATCCCGCTGGTCAATGCGATCGATGTCGCATCGCGCGCGCTCGGGAACCGGTTCTTTGCTGATCAGCTTCGTGTGGTTGGGCGACGGGTGCGCGAGGGAGAGGCACTGGCTGCGGCCTTGGCCGACCGCGGCGTCTTTCCGGCCGTGGCCATCAAGATGGTCGAGGTCGGCGAATCGACCGGTGCGCTCCAGGAGATGCTGACGAGCGTTGCCGACTTCTTCGACGAGGAGATCGACACGCAGCTCGGCCGGTTCATCACCATCATCGAGCCGGTGCTCCTAGTCATCATGGGAGTCGTCATCGCGGCGTTGCTCATCGCACTCTACATGCCGCTGCTGCAGTTGGGTTCCGTATTGTCATGACGAAGGACGCGTCCCCGCTTCCAGAAGACCACCCCATGCCGACCGTCACGTCGGCCGGGCCGGACGATCTCAATCTTGGCCCGGGCAGTGAGGCGCTCGACCCGGGTGCTCCACTTGACTCGGTCGACCCAGTCGACTCGGTTGACCCGGGTGCAAGTGACGCCGAGGTTGTGCGGGCGCAGCAGCTGGCCGACCGGTATCGACTGGAGTTCCTGGACATGGACAGCTTCCGGATCGACACGGATCTGTTCCGGTCGATACCGGCCGACCTGATGTTGCGATATGGCTTCGTGCCGCATCGCAGAGAAGGTCAGAGTCTCGTGATCGTGGTCTCTGACCCGACCGATTTACCGATGATCGACGAGCTGGCGCTGCTACTAGACACGCCGATCCGGGTCACGGTGGGGACCGCGTCGGCGATCGAGTCGATCTTGAAGAAGAGCGAGGGGTCGCAGCGCGTGCTCGACGAAGCGACCGAGAGCTTCGAGCTGCAGATTCTGCACGAGGACGAGAGCGGCGAGGACAACCTGACCGTCGAACGGCTCACGAGTGATATCAGCCCGGTCATTCGCCTGGTCGATTCGATGATCTATACGGCCCTGCAGCGTCGGGCCAGCGACATTCACATCGAGACGCAGGAAGATGCCGTTTCGGTGAAATACCGGATTGACGGGACCCTGCAGTCGGCCATGCGCCCGGTCGACAAGCGTTTTCACAGCGCGATACTGTCGCGCGTGAAGGTCATGGCGGAGCTCGATATCGCTGAGAAGCGCGTCCCGCAGGACGGACGCTTCAAGGTGCGGGTGCCTGGCAAGACGATCGACTTTCGTGTCTCCGTGATGCCGACGGTGCATGGCGAGGACGCGGTCATCAGGATTCTCGACAAGGAAACGATCAGCGAGCAGTTCCGGGAATTGCGACTCGATATTCTGGGGTTCGCCGATGCAGAGCTCCAGAGATTCAGGCGGGCGATTCTGGAGCCCTACGGCATGGTGCTTGTCACCGGGCCGACCGGGAGCGGCAAGACCACGACACTGTACGCCGCCTTGTCGGAGATTCACTCACCCGAGGACAAGATCGTTACCATTGAGGATCCCGTTGAATACCAGCTGCGTGGCATAACACAGATCCCGATCAACGAGCGGAAGGGGCTGACATTCGCGCGTGGTCTGCGGTCGATTCTTCGGCACGACCCCGACAAGATCATGGTGGGGGAGATTCGTGACTCAGAGACGGCGCAGATCGCCATCCAGTCCGCTTTGACCGGGCATCTGGTGTTCACGACGGTGCACGCCAACAACGTCCTCGACGTGCTCGGGCGCTTTTTGAACATGGGGGTCGAGGCCTATCAGTTCGTGTCGTCACTCAACTGCGTGATGGCGCAACGGCTCGTTCGGATGATCTGCGTGGAGTGCCGCCGTCCTGCCGCGATTACCGCCGACGACCTGCGTGAATCCGGATTGGATCCGGCGCTGGCCGAGACGCACGAGTTCTTCGAAGGGGCAGGGTGCATTGATTGTGGCGGCACCGGATACCGGGGGCGCACCGCGTTGTGCGAGCTGCTCGATCTCACCGACGACCTCCGGGAGATGATATTGGCTCAAGCGCCGGCCTCTCAGATCAAGCAAGCGATGCGCGCCGAAGGGATGCGTTTCCTTCGAGACTCGGCGGTCGAGAAGGCGATCTCCGGGTTGACCACGCTGCGGGAGATCAACAAGGTGACCTTCGTGAAGTGACCATGGCAGTGCTGTCTCGTCTTCATCGCCTGTTCAGCTCAAACCCGCCCACCGCAAGCCTCGAGATTGCTCCCGGCCGCGTGACCGGGCTCACGCTTGGCGGTGGACCTGGTTGGGCCATCACGGGCGCGGCAACCGAGATCCTTCCGGGTGGGGCACTGACACCGACTGCCAACGCGACGAACATGACCGACCGGAGTGCGGTGGGCAAGGCGGTGAGCCGGGTCCTGAAGCAGCTGCCCGGCACCCCGAGGCGAGTGGCGCTCGTCGTACCGGACAGCGCCGCGAAGGTCTCGCTGATGACGTTTGAGCAGATTCCAGCGCGGCAGGCCGATCTCGATCAGTTGGTGAGATGGCAAGCTCGGAAGTCGGCGCCATTCCGCATGGAGGATGCGCAGATCGCCTACTCGCCGGGACTGGCGACCGAAGGTGGTGGACAGGAGCTCATCGTGAGCCTCATGCGTCGCGACATTGTCGAAGAGTACGAGGCGGTGTGCGCGAGCGCCGGGGGGCACGCCGGAGTCGTCGATCTGGCGAGCTTCAGCCTGGTCAACGCGGTGTTGTGCGGCAACGACGTCACCAAAGCCGATGCCGACTGGCTGCTGGTGCATATCGCCCAGGGATACAGCACCATTGCGGTCGTGCGCCAGGGGCAGGTGATTCTGTTCCGGAACCGTCCGGCCGAGAGCGATGGCAATCTGTCCGATCTCGTGCACCAGACGACGATGTACTACGAAGACCGTCTCCAAGGCGCCGGATTTGGCCGGGTGTTCTTGGTGATGAGTGCCTCGGACAGCGATGCGGACCAGGCCGTCAGCTTGAAGCGATCACTGGAGACGCGGCTGAGCGTCGACGTCGAAGCGATCATGCCTGGCGTCGAGCTGGCAAATGGGCAGGGCCCCGGCGCAGGGAGGCCCGATTTGATGGCGGCCCCTCTCGGTCTCCTGTTGCGCGAGCGCCTGGCGGCCGAAACAGGGGCATAGAGAGACCATGCTCCGCACCAATCTCGCTACCCGACCTTTCTACAACGAGCGCGCTGTGTACATGGCGCTTGTCGTGGTGGCCGTGGTCGGCCTGGCTGTGATGGCCAGCTTGGTGCTCCAGATCGTCGATTTGTCGGCACGCAACACCGAACTCACCGCGCGCGCCGAGCGGGCGGGGCGCGAGGGTGCCGAGCTGTCTGCGCAGGCGGCTGAAATTCAGCGAACGGTGAGCCCACAGGCACTGGACGAGGTGGCCGCGGCGGCGCGCGAAGCCAACCTGCTGATCGATCAGCGGGTCTTTTCCTGGACAGCCTTCTTCAATCGCATCGAAGTCACCCTCCCGTCAGACGTCATGATGACCGAGGTGCGTCCGGACATCGAGCCTGGAACGATCGAGGTGACGATGGG
>JASLOY010000268.1 GCA_030745255.1 Vicinamibacterales bacterium | reverse complement strand
GCAACTTGCCATTCAGATCCCGGACGTCGTCGTGTCGACCCTGCAGGTGCAGATCCCACAGCCCGGCATAGATGTCTGCGTACATCACGCCGCCGGTCATCACCCCATCGGTGCCCAGTCGCATTTCGTAAGCCCAGGCGCGGCCGAAGTTGGCACCGAGGATGCTCGTGATCGGGTTGGGCCGGTGCTCCGCGAGGGCGAGCATGCGTTCCTGAACCGGAGCATGCTCCTCTTTGATATAGCCGCACTGTGGGAACTCTCGCGCCAGCGAGACCAGGAACTCGACCGTCGGCACGATATCCGGGGCGCCACCGCTGGTCTGTACGAAAACCGGCCGGTCGGTGACGTCGCACAAAGCGGCATAGTAGCTCCGGAAGTCGTCCAGTGAGGTCGCCGTCGTCGGCGGTATCGCAATCATCGCGTCCGGCTCGAGCGACTCGGCTTTGCGGGCATACTCGAGCATGCCGGCGGTGTCGTCCGCCTGCACACCGAGCACCAGCGCGGGTGCGAGCCCTCGGGCGGCACGGGCCAGCGTGTCGAATCCGCGTAGCCGTTCCTCCTGGCTGAGATAGCGCTGCTCGCTGGAATTCTGGGGCCAGACCAATCCCTCGATCCCACACCGATCACAGAACTCGACCTCCGCAGCCAGACTCTCGTAATCGACCTCGCCGCCGGTGGTGTATGGCGTGCTCAGAATCATGAACGCGCCACGCATCTGTTTCCCCTCGGCTGCGCTGACACGCAGCGTCGGGTACAGCGCCGCCGATGCCAGTACCGTCAAACATTCTCGTCTGGTCACGGTGAGTCGTGGGTCTGCCATGTTCAATCTCCTTCTGGGGTCCGATGCTACTCTACACCTCTCACATGGGCATGACCACCGGGAGGAGAACCGCGACAGGCCGTGGCAGAGTCATCGCCAACCGGCGTCACGGGGCAAAGCTCGAGCGTGCCTGGATCCCGATGTGGCCATCCCGGTTGGTGACCAGATACACCGCCTCGTAGCTGGAGAGCGTCTCCCCCAGCGTGTTGAGTCGGCTGAACCGCACCGCCACGTTGACCCCGGCGCCCCCCACCTGCACCGGCTCGGCCCAGTCGAGCCGGGTCTCGACCCACGCGCGCTGGCGGCCGCCCTCTGAGCCGGTCACGTAGTCCTCGGCGGTGTCCCACATTTCAACGGTCCCGTCGGCCACCCGCACGTGGGGATAGTTCAAGGTCGCGGCCCACCCGGCGGTGTCGGTCGGGTCGTTGAACGCCGTGACATACGCCTCGACCGCGCCAATGGCGGCGGCCATCGATTCAACTCTCCGGGTCTCGGAAATGTCGGCGCGGCCTGCGGCAAACCGCGACTGGATACCCCAGTGGTCGCCCTGTCTGGTCACGATGTAGGTGATGAGGGTGGTCCGAATCCGCTCTCCCTCGACGTTGTAACGTGAGTAGTGACCGGCCAGGTGCGCCTTGTTTGGCCCAACCTGAAACACGTCGTATGAGTCCCATTGGCTGCGGTGCCACCCGGAGGCAATCGTCCGCTCGAAGTTCACGCCTCGGGCGTAGTCCTCCGGCGTGTGCGTGAGCCTGAACGGTCCGACCCCGGGCCGCACGTGGGGAAAGTGCAGGGATCGGGTCCAGGCCATGGGATCGCGCGTGTTCCAGGTCTCCAGATACCGGTCCGCCGCGCGAACAGCCTCCCGGACAACCCGCTCGCGTTCGACGGCACGCACGGCATCACGGATCGCGTCCCGCGAGATGCCGCCGACGCCCACAGGCTGAGCTGACACGGCGCTCCAGGCGAGTGTCACCGCCGCAGCCACCACAACCGCCACCGATACGATTTTGACTCGGGTCATCTGCCACGTCCTCCCGGGCCATCCAGCCCGCACTCAGAGATGCCGCGCCACTCTACCATCGACGGGGTAACGGAATGGGCCACGCGTCAGAGCCTTGGGCTGAACGGAAGGCTCATCTTAGAATGGGAGGATGCACCATGACATCGAAGCGATTCAGGAGAAGATCCATGCCGAGAGCGCCTTTGTCAGCCGTCTGCTCGACGAAATGGGTCGGGTCATCGTCGGCCAGCGATACATGACCGAGCGGTTGCTCGTCGGGTTGCTCGCCGACGGTCACGTCCTGATGGAAGGGGTGCCCGGGCTGGCCAAGACGATGACCGTCCGGACCCTCGCCAGTGCGGTCGACACGACGTTTCGCCGGATCCAGTT
The DNA here is from genome assembly GCA_030745255.1 of Vicinamibacterales bacterium. Taxonomy (GTDB): domain Bacteria; phylum Acidobacteriota; class Vicinamibacteria; order Vicinamibacterales; family UBA8438; genus NP936. Next base: position 3,347 of record JASLOY010000268.1, on the reverse strand, counting down.
CACGCCGGACCTGCTGCCGGCCGACCTGATCGGCACGCTCGTCTACGACCCGCAACACTCGGAGTTCAAGACGCGCAAGGGCCCGATCTTCGCCAATATCATCCTCGCCGACGAGATCAACCGGTCACCGGCCAAGGTCCAGTCGGCGCTACTCGAGGCGATGCAGGAGCGGACCGTCACCATCGGTGACGCCACCTATGGGCTCGATGCGCCGTTCCTGGTTCTCGCCACACAGAACCCGATCGAGCAGGAGGGCACCTACCCGTTGCCGGAGGCGCAGGTCGACCGGTTCATGCTGAAGCTGGCGGTCACCTATCCGGACAAGGACGAGGAACTGGAGATCATGCGGCGGATGGCAGCCGGCCCGGAGCCGAAAGTCACCGCTGTCGTCGAGCCGGACGAGATTCTGCGGGCGCGCAAGGCGGTCGAGATGATCTACATGGACCCTCAGGTCGAGAAATACATCGTCGACCTGGTCTTTGCCACCCGGCTGCCGAACGACTACGACCTGGGCGATCTGGCGGACCTGATCGCGTTCGGAGCTTCGCCCCGCGCGACGATCAACCTCGCGCGGGCGGCACGCGCGCACGCGTTCCTGCGACGACGCGGTTACGTCACCCCGGAGGACGTCCGGTCGATCGGGCTCGACGTGCTCCGTCATCGCGTGCTGCTGACCTACGAGGCCGAGGCCGAAGAGGTGACGGCGGATGATGTGGTCAACCGGGTGCTGAACAGCATCGAGGTGCCATGACGGGCAATCAAAGAAGTCAGACGTCAGAGGTGAGAAGTCAGAAGGAGCAGGTGGACTTCATCTGCTGGCTAACGTGTCCCGATCGCACGAACTCGCGGGCTGCAGGCTCCCTGAGGGACGCTGGCGAAGCCCTCAAGTTTCCTTCTGCCTTCTGCCTTCTGCCTTCTACCTTCTGGGGAGGGTGCGGTTGATCCCGCGGGAAATCCTCAAGCAGGTGCGTCGGGTCGAGATAGCGACTCGGGGGCTCGTCAACGAGGTCTTCTCGGGCGAGTATCACTCCGTCTTCAAGGGTCGCGGCATGAACTTCGCCGAGGTCCGCGAGTATCACTACGGCGACGACATCCGTAACATCGACTGGAACGTCACGGCACGCACCGGCGCGCCATTCGTCAAGGTGTACGACGAGGAGCGCGAGCTGACGGTCATGCTCGTCGTCGACGTCAGCGCCTCCGGAGAGTTCGGCTCACGCACTCGAATGAAGGGGGAGGTCGCCGTCGAGATCTGCGCGGTGCTCGCGTTTTCGGCGATCACGAACAACGACAAGGTCGGGCTGATCATCTTCAGCGACCGGATCGAGAAATTCGTGCCGCCCCGCAAGGGACGCCGCCACGTGCTTCGCGTGCTGCGCGAACTGCTCTACCATCGGCCAGCGGGACGCGGCACCGATGTCGCCGGCGCGCTCGAGTATCTGGCACGGGTCGTGCGGCGGCGGGCGGTCGTCTTTGTCGTGTCCGACTTTCTGGCGACCGGCTACAGCAAGGCGCTGACCGTGGCCGGCCGGCGGCACGACACGATCGTCATACGGATGGGTGACCCGCGGGAGCGCGACCTCCCGGCCGTCGGCTACATCGAGCTCGAGGATGCCGAAACCGGCGAGCAGCTCACGGTGAACCTGTCGGACCCCGCTTTTCGTGAGGCGTTCAAGCGCGACGTCACCGAAGCCCGGACCACGCTCGAACGGGAATTCCGGAAGACCGGTGTCGATGTCATCGAGATCAGCACCGACCGCCCGTATACGGACCGGCTCATGCGGTTCTTCCGGCAGCGCGCGAAACGATTTCGATGAACATTCGGCGGTTAACCGCAGCGGGATTGCTCATCGCGTCACTCGTGGCGGCGCTATTCGCGCAACCGGACCGTCCGGAGCTCCGCACGACGCTCGACCAGGCGGTCATTACCATCGGCGACACGGTCAGCGTCGTGGTCAGTGTGACCCATGCCGTGGACGCCCGCGTGGTGTGGCCCGACTCGATTGCGCTCGACCCGTTCGAGCTGCTCGATGTGCGTCCGCTCGAGTCGGTGCCCGAGGGGACCCAGACGCGGTCGAGCGCCGAGCTGACAGTCACGGCGTTCGAGCTCGGCGAGTTGACGCTGCCGCCCTTTGACGTCGCTGTGGTCGACGGCGGCGGCGCTGCGGTGACGCTTCAGACCGCTGCATCGATCGTGACCGTCGAGAGCGTCGGGCGTGACGAGGGTGGCGACATTCGAGACATCAAAGGGCCGCTCGAGATCCCGTTCAGCGTGGTGACGCTGCTGCCGTGGCTGGCCGGGCTGGCAGGTCTGGGCGCGATAGCCTACTGGCTCTACCGTCGGTACAGAGACGATGAACGGCCAGACTTCTCGGCGCCGGTTGTGCCGCCGCGACCGGCACACGAAGTGGCCTACGAGTCGCTGAACGCGCTCGAAGCCTCCGGGCTCCTGGAGCTGGGCGAGGTGAAGACCTATCACATCCGCATCTCCGACATCATGCGAGTCTACGTGGAAGGCCGGTTCAGCGTCGACGCAATGGAAATGACAACCGGCGAGGTGCTGGGCGGATTGCGCCGGGCGGACGCGTCCAGTGGAGTCGTCGCCGACTTCCGGCAATTGCTCGACCGCTGCGACCTCGTCAAATTCGCGAAGTTCAGACCAGATGTCCCCACCTGTCGCGATCTGGCACCGCTGGGCCGCCGGCTGGTGGATGTGACGAAGCCGGCCGAACCGGTCCCCGGCAAGACGCCGGAGGAAGCGCCCGCATGATCTACCGGTTCGCCGACCCGGTCTATCTCCTGTTGCTGGCTGCGGTACCCCTGCTCGCCTACTGGTATGTCAGACGTGGACGGCGACAGGCCGGGTCGCTGCGCTACTCGTCGCTCGCTCCCATCAAGCGGGCCGACCGCCGGAGCAGCGGGCGTTACCGGCACATTCTGTTCGGACTCCGCGCCGTTGCGCTCACCGCCTTCATCGTCGCGCTCGCGCGCCCCCAGTCCGGAGTGACCGCCGAGAACGTCACGACCGACGGCATCGACATCGTGCTGGCCCTCGATCTGTCGAGCTCGATGCTCGCTGAAGATCTCGAGCCCAACCGGATCAGGGCGGCGAAGCAGGTCGCGGCCGACTTCGTGCGGGGCCGGCGTAATGACCGAATCGGCCTCGTCGTGTTCGCCGGCGAGGCATTCACCCAGGTTCCCTTGACGCTCGACTATCGGATCGTGACCAGCTTGCTCGACGAGCTCCAGGTGGGAATCATCGAAGACGGCACCGCTATTGGCATGGGACTGGCCACCGCGGTCAAGCGACTACAAGACTCGGACGCGGAATCGAAAGTGATCGTGCT
>JASLOY010000267.1 GCA_030745255.1 Vicinamibacterales bacterium | reverse complement strand
ATTGTCGACGCATCCTACACGAGCGTGATGGACGGCGACTTCATCAAGCTGCTGTCCTGGTATGACAACGAATGGGGCTACTCGTGCCGGTGTGTCGACCTGGTGAAGTTCCTCGCCGACAAAGGGCTGTGAGCGAGATCGTTCTAGAAGTCAGAAGTCAGAAGTCGGAAGTCAGAAGTCAGAAGGTAGTCGGGGGGCCTCGCCGCATTCTGCAGGCAGCTGCCGCTGCCGGGCGTCGCACGACCAACGTGTCGAAGAAGACTATCCGCGAGCTCGCCCTCGACGGCCGGCGCGTGTTCGTCCGCGTAGACTTCAACGTCCCGATCCGCGATGGCGTGATCGGCGACGACACTCGGATCCGGGCCGCCCTGCCCACCCTGACCTTCGCGCTCGAGCGCGGCGCCACCGTGATTCTCGGCTCGCATCTCGGACGACCGAAAGGCACGCCGAACGCCGGCTTCACGCTACGACCGGTCGCGACCAGGCTGACCGAGCTCCTCGGCCGGCGCGTCGTCTTCTCCGAGGATGCGGTGGGAGACACCGTGCTCGCGGCGTTGTCCGAGGCGGGACCGGGTGGAGTGGTGCTGTTGGAGAACCTGCGGTTCCACCCGGGCGAGGAGGCCAACGACCCGGCGTTCGCCGCGGCGCTGGCCGCCCCGGCCGACTGCTACGTCAACGACGCTTTCGGATCGGCACATCGAGCGCATGCCTCGACCACGGGCATCGTGGACCATCTGCCCGAGGCGGCGGCAGGATTGCTGATGGGGGCTGAGCTGCGCCACCTTGGCGCCCTGCTCGACTCGCCTCAACGCCCCTTCGTGGCGATTCTCGGCGGCGCCAAGGTATCCGGCAAGCTGGAAGTGATCGAACACCTCCTCGGTCGAGTCGATGCGCTGCTGATCGGTGGGGCGATGGCCTACACCTTTTTCATGGCGCGGGGTCTGCCGGTCGGTCGGTCGCTCGTCGAGGCAACACTCTTGGACGCAACACGCACAATCGAACAAGACGCCGACGCACGCGGCGTGCGACTCGAGCTGCCGTCTGATCATGTCGTGGCCAACCGTCTCGAGGCCGGGGCGGCGCACGAAACGCTTGGCGTGGAGAACCCGGCAATCGGCGACCGGCTCGGCGTGGATATCGGTCCCGCCACGGTCGAGCGCTATGCGGCCACCATCGCCGCGGCCCGGACCGTTGTCTGGAACGGTCCGATGGGGGTGTTCGAGATCGACGCGTTCGCGCTCGGCACCGTCGCCTTGGCTGAGGCGGTGGCTTCAAGTGCCGCCACGTCGGTCGTAGGCGGGGGAGACTCGGTGGCGGCGATCGGGCGGGCCGGAGTCGGCGACCGGATTACGCACATTTCGACCGGCGGTGGAGCCTCGCTCGAGTTTCTCGGCGGACGTCGTCTTCCCGGTGTGGAAGCCTTGCCCGACACCGCCGAGAGTACAGTGTAAGGGGCGAAACAGCCGCCTAGCATTCGTCATCTGTCGGAGCCGCCATGCGAACGCCATTCGTCGCCGCCAACTGGAAAATGCACAAGACCGTCGCCGAGTCGGTCACCTACGCACATGCTATCGTCCCGCTGGTCGAGGCGATCACCGACGTCGATATCGTCATTGCACCGCCGTTCCTCGCGTTGCCGGCGGTGGTGAACGCTTTGGCCGACAGCCGGATCAAAGTCGCATCCCAAAACGTCCACGCGGCATCACACGGCGCTTTCACGGGCGAGGTCAGTCTGGAGATGCTGCAAACCTCCGGTGTCACGGTGGTAATCATCGGACACTCCGAGCGGCGGCAGCTGTTTGGCGAGACCGACGCCGGAGTGAACGCCAAGACGCAGGCCACGGTGGGCGCGGGGCTGACATCGATTGTGTGCGTCGGCGAAACGCTGGAAGAACGGGAGGCGAACCGGACGTTCGACATACTCGACCGTCAGGTCCGCGACGGCCTCGCCGGGCTCTCACCCGAGCAGGTCGCCGCCCAGGTGGTCGCCTACGAGCCGGTGTGGGCGATCGGCACCGGGCGCAACGCCACGCCGGGACAGGCCAACGAGGCGCACCGACACATTCGGCAGCAGCTCGTGTCAGAGTTCGGTGAAACGGCTGCCGCCTGCCGGGTCATCTACGGTGGGAGCGTCAAGCCAGGCAATGTCGCCGCGCTGGTCGGCCAATCGGAAGTCGACGGCGCGCTGGTTGGCGGCGCCAGCCTCGACCCGACCAGTTTTTCCGAAATCGTGGCGGGAAGTCGCCCGACAGCGATATAACGATATACTTGGAGGATCATGCTGACCAGCCTACTTACCGCCCTGCATGTGGTCGTTTGTGCGCTCCTGGTGGCCGCTGTCCTTATGCAACAGGGCAAGGGCGGCGACATCGCCGCCGCTTTCGGCGGGAGCGGCAGCCAGACCGCATTCGGCGCCCGCGCCGGGGCCACGGTGCTTACGCGGGCCACGACCGTGCTCGGCGCGCTGTTCATGATCGGCTCGATGTCTCTCGCCATCATGGGATCGCGTGGCACCAGCTCGGTGCTCAGCGGTGTCGAAGGCCCCGGGCTGCAACCGGTGGCGCCGCTTACGGCTCCTGCGGAAGTTGACCCCGCGCCAGAGACACCGACCGAGGAATCGGCCGAGGAACCGGCCGACCCGCCAGCCGAACCACAGTAGACACCCCACCCACGCGGAAGTGGCGGAACTGGCAGACGCACTAGCTTGAGGGGCTAGCGAGCCAATGGCTCATGGGGGTTCAAATCCCCCCTTCCGCACCAGCATTCGCTCGCCGGGATATCGGCGTTTCCATCTTTATTCAAGCGGTCCACTCGCCCCGATACTGGCACGTCAATTGCGAGGTTTGACTAGCAAGGCGAGGGTTCGCGGTCACGGTACAACGTCCGCCTGCCAGTTTCCTTGCGACTGATGTCGGGCCTGGCACCAAACTCGGCACCGTGATGTCGGGCGGCCGACAGGGCGCGTGTCTGTCTGCGTGGCGAAGACCATCAGGCCGGCAATTCGAAAGAGCCGCACGCATGACTGAACAAGCACACCACGAAGACGAACCGGTCGGTGATCGGACAATGCGGAACAACGCCATCGACTTCGAAGCGGCAGTGCATCAATTGACGTCGCTCCTCACCGAAGGACCGGTCAGCGATCTCGAAGATACTCTCGGCACGGTCCTGCCGGTCATCGCCGAATGCCTGAGAATCGACCGGGCCCACGTCAGCGAGCTCTCGCAAGAAAGCGGACAGTTGCAGATCATCCGCAGCTGGCCCGTCCCGGGGCGACCGGGCACGGTCATCGATGATTTGCATCCCTGGTCCGTGCGGCGTGTCCTACTGGGAGAGGAAACGGTCATTTCGTCCCTCGACGACCTGCCGCCAGAGGCTGAACAGGAGCGGTTGACCTGTGAACGGCGCGGCACCGCGGCCTTTGTGGCACTGCCACTCGCCGTGGGCGGGTTCAGCCTCGGATGCCTCACGCTGGCGGTCACACATGCCGAGCACCACTGGTCTGAGGTTCAGCTTGGGCGACTCCGTGTCGTGGCCCACATCCTGGCCAACGCGCTGGAGCGCAAACGGGCGGCGGAAGCGTTCAAGACAAGTTCGAACTGGTTCCGCCTCCTCGTCGAGACCGCCCCTGACGCGGTCCTGCTTGTCAGGCGGGACGGCACGATCTCGCTCATCAACGATGAAGCCGAGCGGCTCTTCGGCCACGCGCCTTGCGAGCTCATCGGTCAGTCCATCGATGTGCTCCTGCCAGAAGCATTGCGCCAGGCGCACGCCAGGCAGCGCCGCGAGTACGCGACGGCGCCGAGATCGCGGCGCATGGGAGCCTCCGGCCTGGAGCTCAACGCCCGCGCCAAGGATGGCCGGGAGGTACCAGTCGAGATCTCGCTGACCCCGGTCGAGAGCCAGGACGGGCTCGTCATCTGCGTCGTCCGCGACGTGAGCGACCGCCGCCAGCTCGAGCACGAGCTGCGCCTGGCGGTCACGCAGCGGCTCACAACGGCTAGGAATCAGCTCAAGGCCAAGGAGGCGCAGCTCAAGGACGTGCACCATCACGTCACCGACCACTTTCGGCTCCTCGACGATCTCATCCAGCTGCAGCAACAACGACTAGACGGCAACGTGCCTCTGGTCGTGGAGCTGTCGGAGATCCGGAATCGCATCGGCGCGATCGCCTCGGTGCACGACGCGCTATATAGGTCTGGAAGCCTCGAGACGGTCAACCTCAACGACTACTTGGCCATGGTGAGCCAACAGCTCGAAACCCGCTATGAGGCGGGCCGCGGCGGCGTGGCGGTGGACCTCGAGGTCGAGCCGCTGAGTGCCGCACCCGGTGTTGCGTTGCGGTGCGGTCTGATCGTGAGCGAGCTGGTGACCAACGCGCTCAAGCATGCCTTTCCGGGAGACCGGTCGGGCACGATTGGGGTTTCTCTCCACCGGAACGAGACGACCAGCTGGGAGCTGACCGTGCGAGATGACGGTGCCGGCACACCCCACAGCCTCGACCGCGATGGGCTCGGCATCCGGATGGTCGAAAATTTCGCCGCGCAGCTCGGCGGCAGCGCCGCGTTTTCCGCCGATGGGGGCATCACGGCGGTGGTACATCTGTCTCCCACGCCGGAGAGCGGCGGGTCCGAGGCGCCGGCGCCGGTAGACCGCCCCGTGTCGACCACCTCGACTGCAGCATGACCAGTGACTGTGACAGGCCAAGGCGGCGGGTAGCATCTCAGCTCGGAGGACTCCGGAAGTGTCAATGAACGCTCTGGTGGTAGACGGCGACGCGACGGCCCGTGTGATGGTCAGGCGGATCCTCGTTCGGGACTTCGCATGCGACATAACCGAGGTCGACAACGGTCTCGACGCACTCGATCAGCTATCAGAGAAGCAGTTCGGCTTCATGCTCCTCGACCCGGAGCTCCCGGTCATCGACGGCTTTCGGGTCCTCGAGGCCGTTCGACGCACCCCAGAACATCAGTCTCTGCCGGTCCTCATCATGACGAGACAGCGGGATGAGGCAGCCGTACGTAAACTCGCCGAGCTCGGCATCAGCGATTACCTCATCAAGCCGCTCGAAGCGACGCTGACTGGCGCCAGACTCAGCAAACTGATTGGTGCCACCGGACAGGCCAACGGCGGGAATGGCCCTGCCAACGATCACAAACGGATACCGACCCTGCAACCGGGCGCCTCGGTGATGATCGTGGACGGCAGCTCCGACTTCCGGCAGCTTTTCGCCGACGCGCTGGGTGAAGCGGCGACCGTCACCCCAGTCGACTCCGGAGTACAGGCCCTGAAACGATGCAAACAGGTCGCGCCGGCGGCGGTGTTCATTGGCAACGAGCTCGGCGTGCTGCACAGGGACTTACTGGTGTCCGAGCTCCGGCGCATCCCGGCCATGTTCGAGAGCCTGATCATCGGGATCGTCGAGGAGGATGAGCTCGAAACGGCAAGCCAGGACACACGGTGGTCCTCGGTGGTGCTTCGGGCGGACACGTCGCAGGCGCTGTCACAAAAGACCAGTCGCTTCTTCGACTCCCAGCGGCCACTCGACACGGTGCTCAGGGCGCATCCCTCA
>JASLOY010000266.1 GCA_030745255.1 Vicinamibacterales bacterium | reverse complement strand
CGGGGCGAGCCCGTCGAATCGCGGTCACCGCGAGCGACAGGTCGAGGAGCATCTTGACCAGCGACGGGCCAATCGCCACACGCCGCACGAACGGAGGTTTCGCACAGCGGTAGATGCGCAGGTTAGGAAGCTCGACATCCTGTCCGAACGGGTAGGTCACCAGATCGATCTGGTACCCGAGCTCGCCGAGTGCCTTGATCCGGTGATATTCGCTGAATGGCGTTCCCCGTGGCTCGAAGAACGGCTCCGGGGCGAGCATCAGGACGCGGGGAGCTGTGCTCACTGTCGTCGAGGGCAGGGTCTGACGAGGCCGGATCGACCACGTAGATGATCGCCCAGAGTATAGCGACTCTGACACCGAGAGGTCAACGGCCCGCTCGGCGTTTGTTACTGAAACGAAAGGGAGTTACGCGCGACACGCCTCAGCGGCGGCAGGGGCGCTGCCGGACACCCGGGAGCGGGCCGCCTGTCGACCGGGCGGGTCGGTCCGCGGTGTCGCTAGAACCGGGCGCGAAGACCAATGCCGACCTGCACCCCGCCCACATCAATCGACTGGGTCCCGCCACTGGCCGGAATGTCAACGGTTCCCCCGGCCCAGCGCACAAAGAGGCCGCCACCAAGCTGCTCGGTGACCATGTAGGCAGCATCCACGCCAACGTTGCCTCCCACGCCGCTTTCACTGACCGACGCGGTTGCCGCCGAGGCGATCGCCACCGCATCGAACGGCGCGCCGATCTCTGACGTGGTGACACCCGAGATCAGGCTTTGGTCCACGCTGAAAAACGACGGTCCACCGGCCACGGTGACGCTGATCTTCTCATTGATTGGTATCACCCAGGCTGCCTGAACATGGACCCCGAGCTCATTGTGCTCCAGATCGGCACGCGCGAAGCTGGCAGACCGCGGCCGGCTAAAGAACAGTGGGTGCGGCACAGACCCATCGATGACCGCTCCGTCCGAAGTCGAGAACGACGTAACCGCCACGCCAGCGGCCAGATTCCGCCAAACACGCAGGCCCCCGCCGACATCGAACTGCCCACCCCCGCCGCTCAGGTGGCTCACGTCGTACGTCGCCTCCTCCGCGAAGACCGTCTCGGAGAGACTTTCCTCGAACGCGCGGTCGCCCGACTGATAGCTGTAGTTGATGCTGAAGTACCCGATATCCTCCCACGCCTGCATCTGAGCCTCAGCCCACCCCACCGCCACAACACTGACCGCCAGAACCCCGACGGCGCTCACCACCCAACTCGTTGCTCGTCCAAATCGCTGCATCTGGCTACTCACCTCGAACGCCGAGGACTCGACATGCCCGCCACCCAACCCGGCACGAGGTGCCCTCAGCACTGGTCACCCGTCACTGCTGAACGAGGGATGGTAGCACAACAGCCCGCGGACCGGCTGTCGCCACTCGCTCGACATCTACTGTTCCTGCTCGCAGGCGAAGTCCCGCCGTCTGGACGCTCTGCGGAAGCAGCTCTGATATGATTCCGCGTCGCCACGGTGGCGGGTCCGGGACGCCGGTCACATCACCGTAGGCCAGCGCGTGGTGCTGTGTTGATGAATACGTCGGTGATTAATCGTGGCTGAGCCTCGCCGCCAATACGCCCGTCTGGTCGCGTCGCACCTCGTTGCACTGCTCCTGCCAGCCGTCCTGGCGAACGCCCAGACACTCAAATCGAGCGCACCGGTACCCACTGGGCCGGCGAGCGGCGAGGTGCTGACGACGCGGACCCCGCTGCTGACCGTTCAAAATGCCCAGGGCACTTATGTGTTCGCCCAATTCGTCTATCGTTTCGAGGTCTACGACGCCGCCCGCGGCACCCTGGAGGCCTCTGGAGTCGTCGGTCAGGGTGATGGGGTCACCGGGTTCCAGCTTTCCAGCCCACTCGACTACGCCGTCACCTACTGGTGGCGGGCACGCGCCCAGCTCGACGGCGCGGACGGCCCGTGGTCGGCCACTTTCAGCTTCGTCACGCCCGACCCACCGCCACCGCCACCGCCCCCGACCAGCCCGCTGTCGTTCACCGATATCTCCGTGGCGTCCGGCATCGCTCCGTCGGTGCTGGGTGGTCATGGCGTGATGTTCGGCGACGCGACCGGCACCGGCAGTCCCGACCTCTACATCACGATGAACTTCGGCGACCCACAGGCTGACCTGTTCTTCGTCAACCTCGGAGACGCGACGTTCAACGAACTGGGCGCCGCGCGAGGTGTCGCGGACTTCGACGTCGGGTCCCACGGCGCCGCCTTCGCCGACCTGGACAACGACGGCGACTTCGACATGGTCAACGGCACGACTGGCGCTGGCGCGCCAAACGACATCTTCCAGAACAACGGGCAAGGCTTCTTCACCGATGCCACCCCAGCGAGCATGGCAGCCCGCGCGGAGGCCACCCGGGGCATCGTGACATTTGATATGGACCGCGATGGCGATCTCGACATCTTCGCCGTGTCGGGCTTCCAGGGCTCAAATGACCCGGCCGGCGAGCGAAACGAGCTATACCGGAACACCGGCAACCTGGAGTTCACGGCCATCACGTCCGGCGCGGCCTACGATGCCGAGGCGGGTCAGGGCGTGACGGACACCGATTACGACGGGGACGGCGACATCGATCTGATCGCGCCGAACGGAAGCGGACGACTCGTCGTGCTGCGCAACGACGCCGGAGTGTTCACTCAGGTCACGCCGTCTGAGATCGGCATCGACCGCGACGCGGATAGTGGAATCACCATGGCCGACATCGACACTGATGGCGATCAGGACATGCTGATCGTCGGCGTCGATGCTAGTGACGATCGCGTCGGCTACCTGTTTCGCAATACCGGCAACGGCACGTTCACGCGGCTCCGTGAGTTCACCGACTTCGATGGGTTCATGGGCGGCTTCGCAGACCTCGACAACGATCAGGATCTCGATCTGGTGTTCGCGGGCGATGACGTATCGTATCTGAATGACGGCACCGGCGTGTTCACGGCAGGCCCCACGATACCGACCGCGGGCATCGACGACCCGCGCGCCATCGCCTTCGCCGACATCGACGGGGATGGCGACCTCGACTTCGCGATCGGCGCCAAGCGGAGCAGCAACTGGCTGGTCCGTAACAACGTGAGCGGCATGAACTGGTTGAACGTGGTGCTGATCTCGCCTCAGGGTCAGGTGGGCGCCTTCGGCGCCAAGGTGGCGATTCATCCCGACGGCATGGTCGGGGCAGGCATGATTGGAATGCGGGAGAGCCGTAGCAACAACGGCTATCTCGCCCAGGATGATCCGACCTTGCACTTCGGCCTCGGTCAGCTCGATGCCGTGACCGTCATCGCCACCTTCCTCGATGGCACCATCCGCACGGTGACCGGCGCCACCGCAAACCAGACCATCATCGTCGATGGACGCGGTGCCAGCGCGACCGGCATCTCCCATCAACGCCTTGCCTTCCCAACACGGTGACGCCATCCTGCAGACTCCAAGTGACTCTTCATCTCGATCGGAATCATCGGCATCAGGTATCATGTCGTGTCACCGTGAATCTCAGTTGGAGCTCGTAAAGTGACAATCAGGCCGAGCGACGCGCGGATGCTTCCGCCGTGCCCTCGCCGGAGGATAGCCGTCTTGACGCTCAACACTCGCGTACTCGTTCTCATGTGTGTCGCCGTGGCCAGCGTGATGTCGTACGGGTGCGGCGACGACTCGTCACCGTCGTCTCCGGCAGCCCCCAGCGCGTTCCCGGCAGCGCTGGCCAGCACAAACTCAACGGCTGGAGTCTCGGTGCGGAACGCGATCGACACGACGTCGCTCGGCACCGACACGGTCGACTTGAAGGCCACGGCGGCCACGCCCTTGAGCCCGATCAACAACGTCGAGGTTGACGATTTCACCCCAACGCTTACCGCCGCGAACGCGAAGGGCACGTTCAGAGACGCGACCTTCTCCTACGTGTTCGCGGTCTTCAATGTCACCGGCGGCGGTTCGACATTGGTCGAGACCGCCACCAAGGCGCAGGGCGCCACGTCGACGTCGGTTCAGATTCAGGTGCCGCTCGAGGGCGATTCGAGCTACCAGTGGCGCGTGCGACCGTTCCTGGATGGCGCGTTCGGCTCCTGGTCGCCGCTTGCCTCGTTCACGACACCGCCGTCTGTCGTCATCAGCCCACCCGTTCCGACCGCTCCGATCAACGGCGTGACGGTGGCCGATCTCCGTCCGGAGTTCAACGTCACCAATGGCAGCGTCGAGGGCGATGCTGGAACGGTGATCTACCAGATTCAGGTGGCACTCGACAGCGGCTTCTCCAATATCGTCACGGAGGAAGGGACGGAGCTACGCGCTCGGGGTGACACGAACATTCACCTTCGGGCCGATCTGGCCGAGCTGACGCACTACTTCTGGCGTGTCCGGGGCCGCAACGACGGCCAGGGCAAGACCGGGTTCCTGCCCATCGGCAAAGCGGCGTCGCTCGTGACCGGCGACTGGAGCCCGACGCAGGACTTCTTCACGCCGGCGGCGCCCCCGCCCGGGCCGACGCCCTTCTGTTGTCCACCGCCTAACCGGCTGGAGATCGTGCAGCAAGTCGGGGACGAAACCGGCTATCCGGGGTCAGGCATCAGCGTGACCGACTTCACCCAGGCTGTGGCCGAGCGACTGCACGATGAGGATCCCAACTGGGGGCGCCGGATCAACGGCAACGGCAATATCGGCAAGGACACAATCGGCTACCGGGTCGACGACTCGGATGACAATCCGTACAAAATCGACATCGTCGCGGGCGCGACCAGCTCCAGCCCCGTGCTCCACTGGGCCGGGGAAGGACGACTCGGAGGCTCGTGGGTTGCGCCCTGACGGGGTGTGCGGTCGCGAGTCGCTGTCTGAGTGAGGTATCCCGGAGCGCGCACCGCTGCGGTCCCCGCTATCGGCGCTCATCCGTCTCGGTTCGGCGCAGTCGGGTGATCCCGGACAAACATGCGGATCGTCGTTCCTCCTGACGGACCCGGCTCCAGGTGCAGATGATCGGCAGGCTGGTCACCTCCTTTTGGTTTCGGGCCGGCCTGAGCGCCACGATTCTTGCCATTCTTGTTACTCAGCTCGACGGACGCGGGGCCGTGCGCGCGCTGGTGGGCGTTGACCTGCGCTATCTCGTCGCAGCGATGGTGGTCGACGCCGCGGCGCGGGCAACCATGATCGCTCGCTGGGCTCTGCTGCTTCGGTCGAGCCACGCTCCGATCTCCGTCTGGTCTGTCGCGCGCATCTTCCTGATCACCTCGTTCGTCGGCACCGTCCTACCGGCGGGTGGCGCCGACGTGACGCGGGCCTACGCGCTGTCGCAGCACATCGCCAACGGTCGCGAAGCGATCGCGTCAGTCACGGTGGACCGGCTGCTTGGCGTGTCCGCGCTGCTGACGCTTGGGGTAATGGGTCTCGCGCTGGGCACGCCGGACGTCGAGCTGCCGTTGGCCCGGCTCGTCGCCGGTCTGAGCCTTGCCGCCGCGGCGGCATTGTGTGTCTCTTTCTGGGCCGACCGACTGGTTCGTCTCGCGCTGCCCGAGTGGTTGCAGCGTACACCTCTTGGTCAGTGGCTCGTTCCCGTC
>JASLOY010000265.1:5300-5587 GCA_030745255.1 Vicinamibacterales bacterium | reverse complement strand
GGACATGACGGTCGTCACGTCGGCGAAGTCGAGGTTGATGAGCCCCGGCACCAGAACTAGGTCTGAGATGCCTTGGATCGCTTGCCGAAGCACGTCATCGGCCGCGGCGAAGGCATCGGACATGGTGGTCGAGCGGTCAATCGTTGCCAACAGTCGCTCATTCGGTATCGTGATGACGCTGTCGACACAGTCCCGGAGCTCTTCGAGCCCACGCTCCGCCTGTGCCGTGCGCCGGCGCCCCTCGAACGGGAACGGCTTGGTCACGACGGCCACCGTCAGCGCGCCCA
>JASLOY010000265.1:0-5290 GCA_030745255.1 Vicinamibacterales bacterium | reverse complement strand
CCGGTCGTGACGAAGACCATGTCGGCGGCGTCGAGGGCGGAGATAATCTGTTCGGTGTCCTCGAGCGCCGCCTGCCGGCCGACGTTCGGGTCGGCGCCCGCGCCGAGCCCCTTGGTGAGCTTGGCGCCGATCTGAAGGCATAACGGCGCGGCACTGTGGCGGAGCGCCTGAGCATCCGTGTTTGCCACGATATACTCGACGCCCTCGAGCCCCGAGCGAACCATCCGGTTGACGGCGTTGCTCCCTCCCCCCCCGATTCCGACGACCTTGATCCGTGCGCCGATGTGGTCGGCGTCCTCGATCGTCATGCGGGGGTCCAGGTGCCGGTCACGTTCCTGTTGGCTGACCACGCCACCAAGTCGATCTGTCAACTCTGAAGATTCCATCTGCCCCCCCTAGAAGAAGTCCCTGAACAAACCTTTGAAACGGCCAGCCAGACTGCCGAGCGCTCCCACACCGACCAACCGCTCTTGTTCCCGCATCTGATTGCGATGGGCGTACCGGACGAGCCCGACACCGGTCGCGAACGACGGGCTGTTGACGTGGTCGGTCAGCCCTCCGACGTCGACCGGACACCCTCGCCGAATCGGCAGGTCGAAGATCTGCTCCGCGATCTCGGCCATCCCGTCCAGTAGGGCGCCGCCGCCACAGAGCACGAGCCCGGAATGCAGCGACCGCTCATACCCGGCGCGCCGGATCTCGTCCCACAGTGCGTGCAGTATCTCTTCGGCCCTGGGCTGCAAGATCTCCGATAGGATGCGGCGGGACATGACGCGCGGCTGACGACCGCCCACGCTGGCGACTTCAATCGTCTCGTCCTCATCGACCAGCGAGGACAACGCACACCCGAAGCGACGCTTGGTCTTCTCGGCGTCCGGGATGGGCGTCCGTAGCCCGACCGCGATGTCGTTGGTGAAATGATCGCCGCCCATCGTGACAACGCCAGTGTGCCAAAGACTGCCGCGCTCGAAGATCGCCAGGTCGGTGGTCCCGCCGCCGATGTCTACCAGCGCCACGCCCAGCTCACGCTCGTCGGCCGTCAGCACCGATTCGCTGGCGGCCAGTTGCTCGATGACGGTGTCGACCACCGCCACGCCAGCCCGGTTCACGCACGCGACGATGTTCTGCGTCGACGAGCTGCTTCCGGTCACGACATGTACATTCACCTCGAGCCGGTTTCCGGTCATGCCAACCGGCGCCCCGATGCCATCCTGTTCGTCAACGACGAAATCCTGCGGCAAGACATGCAGGATCTCGCGTCCGGCCGGCAACGCCACGCCCTTGGCCGCGTCGATGGCGCGGCGCACGTCCTCCCGCGTAATTTCACGATTCTTCCCGGCCACCGCCACCACCCCGCGACTGTTGAACGCCTTCAGATGCGCGCCAGAGAGCCCAAGGTGTACGGAGTCGATTTCGACACCGGCGGTCAGCTCCGCTTCCTCGATCGCCTTCTTGATCGATTCGACCGCCGCCTCCAGGTTGACGACCACCCCACGACGAATACCCTGGGCCTCGGCCACCCCGATGCCGATGATGTCGAGTCCCCCTTCCTCGAGAGCCTCGGCGACGATGGCGGCCATCTTCGAGGTACCAACATCAAGACCTACGAGATAGTGTTCCTTACGTGCCACGCGTCCTCCGTCAGCGGCCCCGGGCCGCGTCGTCTGAGAGTCCTTACCGAACCGCCCGGACCAACCGCTCGCGAGGCTCGGCGTTCACCGGCGTCGGAAGTCCAGTTGGTCCGACGAACACCCGATTGTCGAACCGCAGGTCTACGTAATCGATGTCGACGACCCGCGCTCGAAGCGTGGGCGCCAGCTGGGCGTACGACCGCAGTCGTTCGAGAAATCGGTCCCCGCCAAGGTGCAACAGCGCTGGATCGTCACCAAGCAGCACTACCGCGTCGTATGGGTCCCTCACGTCTATCTGCGAGATGGCGCCAAGCACGTCGGGGTCGGAGCCTAGTTGGTCCAGCAACCGCGCGGCCAGCGCCATGCGAGCCGGGTCGACGACCGCCGCCGACGAGTCGGGCGCGGCGAGGCCGTCGAGTATCGGGAGGTCGAACTCGGCGAATCGCGGTCCGTGCCGATCGATGAGGACGCCGCCCGCATCGACGAGATAGAGCCGGTCGCCGAACCGGCCGATGGCGACCGGTCGACGCTCGGTCACGAGTACTTCGACCGTCGACGGCAGGATGCGCCGCAGGGTCCCGTCGCTCAGCCAGGGCACAGCCACGAGGCGCTGCCGGTAGGCCTCCAGATCGAGGGATAGGATGTTGTCGCCGCGGAGCCCAGACAGCACCGTCAGCACGTCGCCCTCCGACAACTGGTCGTTGCCGCGCACGACGATGCCGTCGACGGCCAGGAAGGGCGTCGTCAGCAGCAGCGTCGCAGCGTGATATCCGACGGCGAGGAGTCCACCCATCAGACAGATGCGGCGCGCCACCCGGAGCCATCGTCGGGACGCGCCACGGGGGCGTTGCCCAGGGCGTCTGGCCCGTCGAAAGCGTCTGTCCCGTTTAGTCTGGACGGTCATCGCGTCTCTGGTCGCTCCTCTTAGGGGTGCCCCACGCCGCCGGTCTTCCGCGCAATGGCGTCGAGGAGCCGGTCGCCAACATCGCCGATTGACCCTGCGCCCAGCGTGAGCACTAGGTCGCCCGGCCGCGCCAGATCCGTGACCAGCGAGACGACCTGGTCGAGCGTCTGCACCAGGTGCACCGGGCCGTTTGTCTGACCACGGACCGCGTCGGCGAGACGCTCCGCCGAGACCCCTGGAATCGGTGTCTCGCCAGCGGGGAAGATGTCGGTCAGGACCACCACGTCGGCTGAGGCCAGTACCCGCCCGAAGGCCTCGAGGAAACGGGCGGTCCGCGTATAGCGATGCGCTTGGAACACCGCGACAAGACGCACGTGCGCCTGGCGGCGCGCGGTCGACAGCACGGCGGCGATTTCGGTCGGGTGGTGTCCGTAGTCGTCGATCACCCTCACGCCGGCAACGTCGCCCCGAACCTGGAAGCGACGGTCTACGCCGGCGAACTGGCCGAGGGCCGCCGCGATCCGAACCGGTTCGAGTCCGATCTCCAGCGCGACGGCGAACGCGCCGATGGCGTTGAGCAAGTTGTGCCGACCCGGCACGCCGAGAACCAGGGGCACGACCCCGCTGCGCTGGTCATGGGTGTAATGCACCCGGCAGCGAGAACCGGTGGCGTCGAGCTCGGGGGCGGCGCCGACCACGTCAGCGGTCGTGTCATCGAGCCCGTAGGTGACAACCCGACGCAGGATCCGTTCGCGGAGCCGGAGCAGCTCTGGGTCTTCGGTACACAGAACGACCGCGCCGGTCTCTGTCACGCGGTTGGCGAATCCGACAACGGTGTCCTGGAGCCGCTCGAACGTGCCGTAATGGTCAAGATGCTCATCCTCGAGGTTGGTGAGCACGGCGATCTGCGGAGTCAGCTCTAACAACGAGGGTTCGCTCTCGTCCGCCTCGACCACGAAGTGGGGGCCCCGCCCGACCCGGGTGTTGCTGCCGAAGGCCGCGACGCGTGCGCCGATCACCGCCGACGGGTCCAGCCCACACTCGGCCAACACAACCGCCACCATCGACGACGTCGTGCTCTTTCCGTGGGAGCCGGTGACGGCTACCGTAGACCTGGACCGCGCCAGGCCGGCCAGCATAGCGCCGCGTCGGACCACAGGCAGGTCGCGCCGCCGCGCCTCGACCACCTCGGGGTTGTCATCCGACACCGCGGCCGAGACGACCACCGCGTCGGCACCGCTCACCCACCTGGCGTCGTGCCCGATTTCGACCTCGATGCCGAGCTCGCAGAGCCGCGCCGTCACGGCGGATGCCGTCAGGTCTGACCCGCTGACGTCGTATCCAAGACCGCTCATCATCTCGGCGATACCGCTCATCCCGATGCCACCCGCACCCACGAAGTGGACGCGGCGCGCGGCAGGCGGCAACCCGTGCCGCGCCACGCCGTCCGTCTTTCGCCGGTCACGCCCGGTCGGACCCATCGATCCGCTCGTATCTGTCACCCCCCATCAACTGCTCTACCCGGTCGACGATGACACGGACCGCATCCGGCTTGGCCAGCGCCCGAGCGGCCACCGCCATGCGCCGACGCCGCTCCCCGTCGCCCATGAGCCGGAGCAGACGCTCAGCCAGCAGCGCACCTGTCATCTCCACCTGCTGCACCGTCTCGGCCGCACCGGCCCGACCGAACACTTCGGCGTTCAGCCGCTGGTGTCCGTCCGCGGCCTCGGGCAACGGCACCAGCAGCGCCGGCCGGCCCACAGCGGCGATCTCGGCCAGCGTCGTCGCGCCGGCCCGGCACACCACGACATCGGCATCACGCATCGCGTCGGCCATCTGCTCCAGGAACGGCTCGACCCGCGCCGGCAAACCTGCTTCGGCATAGGCCCGGCGCACCGCGTCGTGATCCCGCTCGCCGGTCTGGTGCGTCACGCTGATCTGCTCCGATGAGGCGGCCAGCAGCGGCGCCGCCGCCATCATCGCGACGTTGATGGCGTGGGCGCCCTGCGACCCCCCGAGCACCAACAGTTGGGCCGTTGTGGACCGCGCAGTCACCGTCATCGGCGGCTCGAAGAACCCGATCCGCACCGGGTTGCCGCTGACGAACGCCTTGCCGCGAAAGTGCGGAAGCACCAGGCCGTGCGAAACCGCCGCCTCGGTGATGAACGGCACCAGCAGCCGGTTCGTAATGCCGGGCATCGCGTTCTGCTCGAGCACCATCGTCGGAATCCGGCGCAACGACGCCAGCAGCACGACGGCGCCCGACGAGTAGCCGCCCAAGCCGACCACCACCTGCGGCGCGACCCGGGTGATGACCCGCCAGGCATCCCAGGCGCTGACGGGCAACACCGACACGCCCCGAACCAACGCACGAGGCGACTTGCCCTTCAGTCCGGCGCTGTGCACCCGATAGAAGTCGAAGCCCAACTCCCCGAGGACCCGCACCTCCAGATCGCGTCCCGTGCCGGCAAAGACCACCAGGGACCGCGGGTAGCGCCGTCGGATCTCCTGCGCGACCGCGATTCCAGGATAGAGGTGCCCACCTGTCCCGGCACCGCTGAACAAGACCCTGGGCGATCGCTGATCCGACATCTGGCACCACGAGATCCTGGTCGTTTCCCTTCACACTCATGCGTCCGCCGACGCGTGCTGGGACACGTTCAGGAGAATACCTATCCCGAGCAGACTGATCAGGAGCGACGACCCACCAAAGCTCAAGAACGGCAGTGGGATCCCTTTGGTCGGCATGAGCCCC
>JASLOY010000264.1 GCA_030745255.1 Vicinamibacterales bacterium | reverse complement strand
CATTCAACGGTTTGAGGGGTGGCGACCCTCGGGAGCGACAGGCTCACCCCCAGCACCATGATCCAGACCGCCATCCTTCGATTCGCTGCCTGCCGCATGTCCCGCCTCCCTGATCTTGCGCACCGGCGCCGAGGCCCGGTAGTTCTGTAAGTAGCAGGGGCAGTCTATCGCACTCGGCGGGTCGGAGCGCATCAGGCTACGGGCTCACCTCGTTCGCCGTGAGCATCGAGTTGCGCAGCTGCGCGGCCAGATCGGCGAGCGCCCCGGGCGAGTGGGGGATCAGGATGGTGTTGGTCTTCGAGGCGTGCCCCATGTCCTTGAGAGTGTCGAAATACTGGGTCATCAGGATCAGGTGCATCACGTCGGTGGCCGATGTGCCTTCGATGGAGCGCTGGAACTCGTCGACCGACTCGCGCAGGCCCTCGACGATGGCGCGCCGCTGGTCGGCGATGCCCTTGCCCGACAGCGCTTTCGATTCGGCATCCGCCTCGGCGGATTTCACCTGGATGATCTTCTCCGCCTCGCCCTTCTCGCTGGCGGCCACGCGCATGCGCTGAGCGGCATTGATTTCGTTCATCGCCTGCTTGACCTTCGCGTCGGGATCGATATCGGTTACCAGGGTCTTCACGATGCCGTAGCCGAAGTCATCCATGACCTGTGACAGCTCAGCCTTGACCGCGCTGGCGATTTCGTCCTTCTTCTCGAAGACGTCGTCCAGTTTTATCTTTGGGACCCGGGCCCGGACCACGTCGAACACGAACGCCTTGATCTGGTTGACCGGGTCATCCAGTTTGTAGAACGCGTCGTAGACCTTGTCTTCGAGCACGAAGAACTGCACCGACACGATGACCCGGACGAAAACGTTGTCCTGCGTCTTGGTTTCGACCTCGACGTCGAGTTGCTGGACCCGCAGGTTGACCGTGCCGGCCACTCTTTCGACGAGCGGCACCTTGAGGTGCAGGCCGGGCCCGGCGATGCGGTCGAACTTGCCAAGACTCTGTACGATGGCCGCAGTCTGCTGCTGGACGATGAAGAAGAACGGGCCGACGGTGGCCCTGACGCGGGTGACGGATCGGTCGGAAAGTGCCATGGTGTGTCCTCCTGTGTGACGCGATTGGAATACGCTCTGGCGCGGGGTAATATTCGTTCCCTCCGCTGTCCTCCGTGCGCCGCGCACGATGGTGTCGCGCCAGCCGACTATAATTTAGAGGCTCGATAATGCCACCGGAGGCACAGGAGGAGAGGCGAATGAGCCGTCGAAATATCGCGCCGAGTGTAGTCATGGTCGCCGCTGTCGCCACTGTTGCCGTTGCGTGGCCCTGGTCGGCGCTGGCGCAATCGGCGCCTCGGACAGCGTGGGGACAACCGGATCTGCAGGGTGTGTGGGACTTCCGCACCATCACGCCGATGCAGCGTCCCGTGAGCCTCGTGGGGAGAGAGTTCCTGACCGATGAGGAGGTAGCGAACCTCGAACAAGACGTTGCGGATCGGAATGCGCGCCTGGCCGCCCGGCCCGCCCAGCGGACGACGCCGTCCGACAGCGTCGACAGGGGGATAGACGGGGCACCCGGGTCTTACAACAACTTCTGGATGGATCGGGGCACGCGGGTCATCGGGACCCGACGGACCTCACTGATCGTGGACCCGCCGGATGGTCGGATCCCGCCGTTGACGGCGGAGGGGCAGCAGCGCGCGGAGGCGCGGCAGGCCTACCAGCGGGAGCACCCGGCCGACTCGTGGGAGGACCGCAGTATCTACGAGCGGTGTATTCTGGGCTTCAACGCCGGTCCGCCGATCGAACCCCGTGCCTACAACAACCACATGCAGGTCTTTCAGACGCCCGACCATGTCGTAATCTTCAACGAAATGGTCCACGATGCTCGCATCGTTCCGGTGACCCCGCGTGACCCGCTTCCGAACGGTGTGCGTCAGTGGATGGGAGACTCGTTGGGCCGTTGGGAAGGCGACACGCTGGTCATCGAGACCTCGAACCTCCATAAGGAAAACTCCTTCACGGGACGCCAGGGCGCCACACAGAACATGCGTCTGGTCGAACGGTTCACGCGCGTCGACGCCGACACCCTCCTCTACGAGTTCACCGTCGAGGACCCCGCCACGTGGACCCGTCCATGGTCCGTCGAGGTGCCAATGGCGCGGTCCGATGATCAGGTGTGGGAATTCGCCTGCCACGAGGGCAACTACGGCATGGATGGCATCCTTGCGGGCCATCGTGCCGACGAGCGCGAGGCCGCGCGTGGACCGCGGTAGCAAGGGACTTCAGGCCCGTCGGGCGCTACGCACGGTCGCACTGGGGTTTCGGCCGGCGAGTAGTGCCCGGAAGGGTCTTGCTACGGCTGGTCTATCGCTGCGCGTTCTTCGGCGCGCGCACCGCTGAGCATGTTGGTCATGCCGTGGTTGCCCTCGTGGCAGGCGTACTCGTAGAGGGGTGCGTTGCTGCGGTTCAACGGGAAGCGTCCGGTGAACGGCATCGTCCACGTCGCCGGGTCCTCGACGGTAAACTCGTACATCACCGTGTCGGCATCCATGCGCGTGAAGCGCTCGACCAGGCGCAAGGTTGCGGCCGATCCCCAGGAGACAAAGGACGTGCTGAAGCTGCCCGTCCGGTCAGTGAAGTCCGTCGTCTCGACAACCAGGGTGCTCCCGTCCCAATGCCCACGGGAGCTGCCGAGCCACTGTGGAATGCTGGGGGGCAGCGGAGCGCGTCCATCCAGCGGGATGACGCGCACGTCGTGCACCATTTCATGGAGTAGCACCACGTAGCCAGGCGCTTGGAAGAGCTGCACGTTGTTGTTGTATCCGGCCGGAAGCATTGGTGGACCGGTGCTGAAGCCAAGCAGGCACCGCTCGGACACCCCGCGCGCGTCGGGACCGTCCTCATTCACACCGCCTACCCGCAACCTGACCGGATGACCGCCAGCTCTGCGGTGTGCCGCGGCCTGCTGTTCGGCCTGCGGCGTCAGCGCTGGAAGTTTGCCATCGGGCGGGTCAACGAGCAGCGATGGTTGCCTGAGGGCGGTGGCCCTGGCTCGGTCGGTCCAGACCGCCTGGCTGTAGGCACCGACGTCTCCTGGCGGCGGCGGTTCATCTCGGGCCAACGCCTCGGCATTGCTCCGTTGCGCGACTTCGGCGGCCTCCTCGGCCGTCAAAAGGTCTCGACCCGCGAATTCGTCGGGGCGCTCCAGAGGGGTAAAAGTCCAATAGTCCCAGATACCTTGGAGATCGGGGTCACCCCACGGCGTTCGTGCCATGGGTGTTTCGGCCGGCTGGCTCTGCCCCGCTGCAGGGACCGTCACGAGCACGAAAAGTGCGACGACCACCGCTAGTGTCCACCGCCCTCGGAAAGGTCGCTCGGTCATGGGAGTCCTTTGTCGACGCTGTCGCTGGGCCCGGGCATGTCCCGCACCGCATCTCCACTCCGCGTAACATAGCAGAGTTGGCGCCGCGGTGGTCGGTTGCCGTCATCGGCTCCTCCATCGCGTTGGCTTGGTATCGATTGCTTGCGCCGCCGGACCGGCTAGGAGATCATGCCGACGAGCCACCACGCCCAGTTCGTTTCGCCAGGAGGTCACGCGATGCGTCACGCTTTGCCGGTCGTCGTTGTCAGTGTTGCTCTCGCAGGGGGGGCGGCCGCTGTCGAGGCACAGCAAGCTACCGGTCGCTGGCAGACCTACGACACCTCGAACGGCGAGTGGCGGAGCTACGCTGGCGACATTTCCGGCACCAAGTACTCCCCGCTCGAGCAGATCGACAGTGGCAATTTCGGCGATCTCGAGCTGGCCTGGGAGTGGACGTCGGTCGACAACTTCGTCAGCAAGACGATGCCCAACGGGAGCGAGTGGTGGGCGCCGCTCGAGACCATCGTCGAGACGCTCGAGGAAGAGACCCCCAACCTCTACCGGGTCGGTCACCCGCCGAACCCCTCCGGCTTCCAGGCGACACCGCTGATGGTCGCCGGCGTCCTTTACTTCAACACTCCGCTGTCGCAGGGTGTCGCGGTTGACGCCACGACGGGCGAGACCCTCTGGGTGTTCAACCCGAAGAGCTACGAGGAGGGAACGACGACGATGACTGGCACGTGGCGCCAGCGCGGCGTCGCCTACTGGACCGACGGTGAGGAGGACGAGCGTATTTTCTGGGGCACGGGCAACGGCTACCTGGTGTGCGTCAACGCCACGAGCGGGCGGCCGTGCCCAGACTTCGGGCCCGACGGCAGCGGCATGGTCGACGCCACGGTCGGCGTCCCCCGGGCGAACCGGGACGAGCGCGACTATCTCAACGCGATGCTCTACGGCATCCACTCGCCGCCGATCGTGGTCCGCGACCGGGTCATCCACGGTTCCCACGTGGCCGATCGCCGAATCACCAAAGAGGCGGTGCCGGGGTGGGTGCGTGCGTGGAACGTTCGGACCGGCGAGCACGAGTGGGACTTCCACACGGTGCCCAACAGCGCCGACGAGTTTGGGGTCGATACGTGGCTGAACGAGTCGTGGCGCTACTCGGGAAACTCCAACGTCTGGTCGATGCTGGCGGGCGACAACGAGCTTGGCTATGTCTATTTGCCTACCGGGACGGCGACAAACGACTACTACGGTGCGGATCGATTGGGAGACAACCTCTTCGCCGAGTCGATCATTGCCGTCGATATCGAGACCGGACAGCGGGTCTGGCACTTCCAGGCGGTGCATCACGGGCTCTGGGACTACGACTTTCCGACCCACCCGAATCTGGTGGATCTGACAGTCGAGGGCCGGGAGATCAAGGCGCTGGCCCAGGTAAGCAAGCAGGGCTTCGTCTACGTGTTCGACCGAGTGACGGGAGAGCCGATCTGGCCTATTGTGGAGCGGCCGGTGCCGCAGGAGACGAATCTGCCGGGCGAAGTGCCCTCGCCCACTCAACCGTTTCCCACCAAGCCGGCCCCATTCGACTACCAGGGCGTCGAGATCGACGACCTGATCGATTTCACGCCCGAACTACGCGCGATGGCGGTCCAGGCGGTCAGCAACTTCACGATCGGGCCGCTGTTCACGCCGCTGCGACGCCCTATCGCGGGGGGGACGCAAGGGACGGTGATGCGCCCGCCACCCGGTGGCGCAGCCGGGTGGGGCGGCGCCGCCGTCGACCCGGACACAGGAATGTTGTACGTTCCGTCGCGCAATCGCGCCGGCTTCATCCAGCTCTACGAGCCCGATCCGGCCCTTGGCTCGACGGTGCGCTACACCCATGGCGCGCCGGAGGCGCAGCGGATGGCCGATCAACGGGCAGGCGTTCGGACGGGCCCGCAGATGCCGCAGGGGCTGCCGCTGTTCAAGCCGCCCTATTCGCGCATCACGGCGATCGACCTGAACACTGGCGACCACGCCTGGATGATCCCGACCGGTTCGGGAGACCGATACCGACGCCACCCGCGCCTGCGTGACCTGGACCTGCCGCCTCTCGGGGGAGACAACGCCAACAACGGCCCGCTTTTGACCAGAACGCTCCTGATCTACTGCCTGACCGCTGGCGGGACGAACAACGGTCCGAGGCTGGTCGCCTATGACAAGACCTCGGGATATGAGCTCGCGTCGGTCGAT
>JASLOY010000263.1 GCA_030745255.1 Vicinamibacterales bacterium | reverse complement strand
TGCATCATTTTCTGGATGTTCATGGTTGGCTCGTCTGCTCTCTGGCTTCAGGCCTCAGGCTACGGGCTTCAGGCGCACCACGACTAGAGAAAGAAGTCGTCGAAGACGTCCTGCTTCTTCCTCCTTCTGACTTCTGACTTCTTCGAGTCATCCGTCAATCTCCTCGACGTCTTTGATCTCTGCAGGAAACACTTCGAGCATCGTCTGTACCGCTTGGTCGCTCATCGCCTGCGATATCAGGTCGTTAGCCGGTCCGTCTGGGGCCTTGGCCGACCGAGCGGACTCGTCGGCCGGGCCGGCCGGTTGGACGGGGGCCGGGTCGAGGTCAGACGGTGGCTCACTGGGCACCGGCGGCTCCGCCTCCGGTCGCGGCTCGTTCGACGCCGCCGTCTCTAGCGTCGGCTGATGCGCCTCGGCCGCGGGGCCGGGTCCGGCGCTCGACGACGCCGCCGATGCCGACCCCGTCACCTTGCGCGCACCCACCGTAATCTTCCGCCCCATGGTGCGGGTCGCCAGCGCCTCGAGCCATGGCCGACTGGTTTCTACCTGCTTGGCCAGCGTGCGCTGCCCCTCGGTGAAGATGAAGACGACATTGCTCTCTTCGACCTCCACCTGCTGGGCCTGCGCCACGACCGTGCCGTGAAAGAACTTCTTCGTCCGTTTCAGCTCCGCCAGAAAGGCCGCCTTCGGATCAACGGGCGGTGGGACCGCACCCGCCTCTGGAGCAGGAACTGGCGACGTGGCTGGCTTGTCTGGCGGCAACGCACCCCGGGAATCGGAAGCCTCGACCCGGGGCGGAGCGGGTCGGCGTCGTGTCGAATCCGCCACCGACGGCGACCGGCCCGGGCTCGACCTCGCCTGCTGCGTCACCTCGGCTACCGGGGCTACCGGGGCCTCCTGGGCCACAGGGCCCTTTGCCCGCGGAGAGCGCGGCTGCCCCGCCCCGAGCACCCCAGCAGGCTGCTGCTCGAGCCCGTCGATCAACTCGGTCAAGGGCACGAGCTTGCGCAGATGCATCCAGCGGAGCATCGCTACCTCGAAGTGGTAGCGTGGCTGCGAGGCGCTCCGGATCTCGAACTCGGCCCGCGACAGCACGTCGAACCCGCGCAGCAGGTCCTCTCGCGAGAACCGCGGCACTAGCGCCTCGAGCCGCTCGCGTTCGGCATCGGTGGCGATCTCCGGATCGGTGATGCGGCTCGGGTCCACCTTCAACACCAGCAGATCGCGCACCAGCCGTGACAGCTCGCGGCAAACCGATCGCAGATCGAAGCCCGCCTCCATGAAGCGGCCGGCCAACTCGAAGACGCGCGGCGCCGTCTCATCGGCGACCGTCTCCGCCACATCGAACACGGCGTCCCGACCGACCAGGCCCAAAACGGCGGACACCTCTGCGGGGGTCACCGACTCGCCCGCAAACGCAATCACCTGGTCGAGTGCACTCTGCGCGTCGCGCATGCTGCCCTCAGCCGACCGCGCGATCAGGGCCAGTCCGGCCTCGTTGATCGTGATGCCCTCGGCCGTCGTGATGACACGCAGCTGCTCGGTGATGGCGGCCGTGCCGATTGTGCGAAATTCGAAAACTTGCGACCGCGACAAGATAGTGTCGGGAATCTTGCCGAGCAGCGTCGTCGCCATGATGAACACGACGTGCGGCGGCGGCTCCTCGACCGACTTGAGCAGTGCGTTGAACGAGCTCGACGAGAGCTGGTGCACCTCGTCGATAATGAACACCTTGAAGCGGTCGCGCACCGGCGCCATCGAGAGCCCGGCGATGATGACCTCGCGAACGTTTTCGACCTGGGTGTGGGTGGCGGCATCGATCTCGAGCACGTCGATGTCTCGACCCTCGGCGATCTCGCGACAGGCGTCGCACTGGCCGCACGGATCCGCCGTCGGCCCGGTCACGCAGTTCAACGCCCGGGCCAGAATGCGCGCGCTCGTGGTCTTCCCGACGCCCCGCGGCCCCGCGAAGACAAACGCCTGCGCCAGTCGGTCCTTGGCGATCGCGTTGCGCAGGGTCTGCGTGACACCGCGCTGACCGATGACGTCATCGAACTGCTGCGGGCGCCACTTGCGGGCAAGTACTTGATAGGCCATCGGGTGCGGTGTAGCGGTGGCGGGTCCCAGCCGCGACCCGGAAGAGCCTGCGGCACATGTCAGTGACTACTTAGCGCTGCTGCCTTCCGGCCCTGACGCGGTTCGTAGGCTGAGATTGCACAGGGTCCGGGCCGCGCTACGACCCGTCACCATTCGTCGGGCGGCGCCTCCGACCACAATGCGCTGGCCGGAGATTCCTCAGTCTATCGCCGGGTCAGAGACCGATCAAGCGCGCACCGTGGCCGGCACCACGGCTCGGACGAGTTGGGAAAGCTGCATGATAAACTGCGGTCCAGACCGCTCATCTGTGTCCCGACCGGGACCCAACTTGCGGAGAGATGTCCGAGCGGTTGAAGGAGCACGCTTGGAAAGCGTGTGTAGGGGAAACTCTACCGTGGGTTCGAATCCCACTCTCTCCGCCATTTTATATATACAAGTCATTTTCTTTGCCGCGGTCCCAGGTTAAGGACACCGCGAGATGCTGGGGAAGCGTTCGAATCTTCTTGGCGAGCAGGGCACAGAAGCGAGCGATAGATGGTTTCGTGAGACACGCGCATCTCGAGGTCGTGCGGGTAGTCCACCTGCAGTCTGGCACTGATCTGTTGCGGAGACCACCGCGCGTTCAACAACGCTTCCACCTGGGCGCGGAGCCGGGGACACTGGTGGCCCTTTGCGATCTTGGGTCGATGGGCCCTCTTGTAGGCGGCCTGGTCAGCGCGACACGCCCGATACCGCCAGGGCCCCCCGTTGCCGTTGACCTCGGGACACGGGGGAAGGAGCCCGTCCAAGACGCCGTGCAATCGCCCGACACGAAGCGCCGGCCTCCAGTCCCTGCGAGACCTCCTCCCGCTCCGCCAACGACAGCTGCCGCGTCGAGCGGGTGGTTTGTCGTGGTGGCATACCGCCCACCGTATTCAGCAGTCACTGTACCGTCTTTGTCGAACACCGTGCGGCCGCCGCCGCTTCCTCGAAACTACGGCCTGCACCGATGAACCGACGCACCGCCAGCCGTTCCTCTCGGGTCAGCCGCACACCCCGCATCCGTGTGGTCGCCATCGCAACACCTCCATCGCTTCTTACCACTCCTTGTTCCAGTGTTGCGATGACCACATGAGAGCGCCTTACCCATGTCTCCGAAATGAAGTGTCTCCCCTCTCTCGGGAAGGGCAGCCGGTCAGTTCTCAGCGGGCACGTACCAGATCGGTGACGACCAGACCCGCTCCTGCAGTGTGGGCTTCAGATCGGGCCGAAGGGGCGCCCCGACCCGAACCGCGTCCCACGTCGACCAGCGACAGGTGGGATTCTCGAGCGCGCGAGCGTAGTAGAACGCCCGGTGCTCGGAACTGAAGTCCGGATCCCGCCACACGGTCTTGAGCTCTCCGGCACCGACCCCGGTCGTGATCGAGCAATCCGACAGATCCACCGACGCGCCATTGTCCGGGCAGCGGTGGGTGCTCGGGTCGACCGTGCCGCCGTCCGAGCAGGCGACGTCGAAGACCTGCTCGTGATGTTCCCCATCCACGGTCCAACCCTTGACGATCTGCAGGCGCTCGAGCGGCGCTGATTCCGGGTCGCGCGTTGCCCACACGATGAGGGTCGGCACTTCGCCGTCCTCGGCGAGCAACTCGCCGCCCATGCTCACACCCGTCGAGTACGCCTGGGTCAGCATGTCGGCCTGCGTCAGCATCGACTCCTCGAAGTCGTAGCCGCCGAAGAGCCTGACCGTCATGCGGGGGCCGGAGGTGGCGAAGGTCTCCTTGCGCCGGAAAGCCCGGTAGAGGGCGTCGCGCGTGTTCTCTTCCGCCCACACCCCGGTCAGCCCGCTCGCGCTCCAGGTCTCGTAGCCACCCGCCGCGTACTGTCTGCCGTCGATCTCCTCGACCCGCAGGCGCCCGGCCGCCGCGACCAGCTCGGCGACCTCGGGCTCGAGCGGCACCGAGCCCCGAAGGTCGCCGCGGCTGTCGAGAATGCCCACCTTGCCGAAATAGGTCTCCTCGTCGAGCGGCGCCGCGGCCGTATGGTTGTCCGACGCGCCGACGAACCCGAACTGGTAGGCGTTGACTATGCCACGGTCCTCGAGCGTCAGACCGTTCAGCAGCGCCTCGCGCGCGTAGGACCCGCTCGGCTCGCTCGGCAGCGAGGTGCCCACCCGATACGGCATGAGCTCGAAGTCCGCCCACTCGTCGTTGGGGGAGAGCGCCGGGTGGGTCTCCGAGGTGCCCTTGATCTGGGTGACCTCCACCAGCGGCTCGTTGCGGATCCGCTGCTGAGCGTAGTTGTCGTCCAGCGGGTCGCCGGCCCAGTCCTCCATCTTGAACATCTGGCCGTTCGAGCCGTTGGAGTTGTGCGGAATCGCCAGCGCCTCGATGCCCTGGGCGCGCAACGTGTCCATCCAGTCCCACAGCCCCTCCGGATTCTGGCTGTGGAAGCGCGAGAACGGTATCGCCGGCAGCGTATCGGCGTCTCGGAAGATCACGTTGCGGTGCAGGTTGCCGCGGTCGTTGGAGGAGGAGGTGTATTCGTAGGCAACGAAGGTCGTGAACGAGCCCGGGCGGTAGTGTCGCTGGGCCGCGGCGACAATGTCGGCCCAGGCGTTCCTGGCGATCCGATTCACCATCTCCAGGTCGATGCTGCCGTCGGCCACACCGGCCCGAGTCTGCGGGATGAATCCGCGGAACGTCGTGACTCGCTCGACCAGCCCGTCGACGGTGCGGTTCTCGCGGGCGTTCATGTTGTGCAGACCCTGCACGTGAGGCAGCCGCGAGAAGTCGGTTGACGGATCGGCCGCCGCTTCGACCCCGCCCAGAAACTGGGCGTGGTCGGTGACGGCATAGAAGTCGAGCGGAGCCCGCAGTTTCACCTCGAACCCGGCTGGATGCTCGATGGCCTCGCCCTGGGCAAAGCGATAGGCATCGTCTGGCGTCGCCACGGTGCCGAACGCGAACGCGTCGAACGAGTAGGTTGTGTGCACGTGCAGGTCGCCAAAGTACGCGCTGCGGGTGGCGTTCACCTGGGGATCGGCGACGATCACGTCGGCCGGCATGTCGAGACTCTCGACGGGGAAGCGGCGCGGCAGGGTCTCGGTCGCGGCGGCGCCTTCGGCGTTCGCGGATGTCTCTGGTGCGTCCGAGGGTGCGGCAGCGCACCCTCCGAGCATCGCCAACCCAACAGCCAAGGCGCCAGCGCCGATCGGGCGCACGTAGGAGTCGATTGCATTCATGAGGTATCTCCCGCCTCGCGGCATTCTAGTGTGACATGCCGTCACGCCGCCAATCCGCCTCGAGCCGGCAGGCTGCCGAAAGACACCGAGAGTCGGTTTCCGGAGCGCGGCGCCCGGCTGGCAAGGCGCGGCCGAGGGAGCATGCTGGTGGCATGTGACCGAGGTCGCAACACCGCCAGACGGGATGCCCCGCCCGGAAACCTATGGTGTAACCCAAATGGGTGACGACCAGGCCCGCTCCTGCAATGTGGCCGGCATGTCGGGTCGCGGCTCGACGC
>JASLOY010000262.1 GCA_030745255.1 Vicinamibacterales bacterium | reverse complement strand
GACCTGCGCCAGATTACGCGGGTCAACGGGGAACGCCTCGCCGGGTTCACCCTCGGCGACCACGAACAGTTCAGCTTCGCCGGCGNCGATGGCGACACCGTCTACGCCCAGGTCGTCAAACCGGCCGATTTCGACGCCGGTCGAGCCTACCCGGTCGCGTTCCTGATCCACGGTGGGCCGCAGGGGTCATTCGGCAACCACTTTCACTACCGGTGGAATCCCCAAAGCTACGCCGCCGCCGGCTACGCGGTGGTGATGGTCGACTTTCACGGGTCGGTGGGTTACGGGCAGGACTTCACCGACGCGATCACCGGCGACTGGGGCGGGAAACCGCTCGAAGACCTGCAGAAGGGGCTGGCCGCGGCGCTCGATCGCTACGCCTGGATGGATGGCGAGAACGTGTGTGCGCTTGGCGCGTCCTACGGTGGCTACATGGTCAACTGGATCGCCGGCAACTGGCCCGACCGGTTCAGGTGCCTCGTGAACCACGATGGGGTGTTCGACATGCGGTCGATGTATTACTCCACCGAAGAGCTGTGGTTTCCCGAGTGGGAGCACGGAGGGCCGTACTATGCCAACCCCGAGGGCCACGAACGGCACAATCCGGTGCGGCACGTCGCCAACTGGAACACGCCGATGCTGGTCATCCACGGCCAGGAAGACCATCGGGTTCCGCTCGAGCAGGGGCTGGGCACCTTCAATGCGCTACAACGGCGCGGCATCCCCAGCCGGTTTCTCTATTTCCCGGACGAGAGCCACTGGGTTCTCAAGCCCCACAACAGCATGCAGTGGCACGACACGGTGCTCGGCTGGCTCGACATGTGGTTGCCAGACGCTGACCGAGCATCGCCGTGACCGGCATGTCGACTCTTCGCGCGCCGCGTTCGTCGCGCTGCTGCGCCGCCGCCGCCTCCGAGCCACGGTGACACACGGGGCAGCACACATTCAGACAAGGAGGTCACATGAGCACCAACGGGCCGACACGCCGACGGTTTCTGGAGGGCGCCGGGGTCGCGACCGGGGGGCTGCTGGGTCACGCGTTCGCCGGACGAGGTGCCGGCGTCTCGGCCCAGACACCGGGCACCGCCGGACCGGGCGCGCGGATCCGCGCGCTGCTCGAACGGTCAGAGCCGAGTCTGTGCATCAACTGCGGCGACGTCGCGACCGCCAGGCTCGCCGAGATGCACGGCTTCGATATCGTCATGACGGGCGGCAGCGCGCTCTCGCAGAGCAAGTATGGGATTGGCGACTACGGCATGATCACGATGGACGACCTGGTCGAATTCTGTAACCGCACAGCGGACCGGGTTGGCGTCCCGATCATCGCGGACGCCGATGACGGGGGCGGCAACCCGCTCAATGTCTACCGCACGGTCCAGCGCATGGAGAAGGCCGGGGCGGCGTGCATCATGATTGAGGACCTGTATGGCGCGAAGCACATCGCCGGCTTCGATGAGGGCAAGATCATCAGCCGCGAGGCGATGGTCGACAAGGTGCACGCGGCGGTCGACGCCCGACGCGACCCGAGCACGGTGCTGCTCGTGCGCAGCGACGTCGTGGCCGATGGCGGCTCGCTCGACGAGGCGATCGAGCGGGTCGCGCTATATGCGGAAGAGGGCGGGGACGTCATCTTCGTGCCAGGCATTCCGCTCGACCAGTGTCCGCGTGCGGTCGAGACGGCCGGTCGCCCAATCCTCACCGGCGCCCCGTCCGTTCGGGCGGCGCGTGACAACCAGGTGAGCATCCTGTTCATCGGGGCAATGGGCGCCATTGCCACAGGTGCCATCGACCGGGCGATGACCGAGCTCGCCCGGGACGGGCAGATCGGCGATGCCGGCGTCGGGAGCCTGGGTGGCCAGCGACGGCTGGAGCTGATCGGTAACGAGGTGACCGTGGAACGAGCCCGCCAGTACAACGTGGAGCGCGAGGGCGGCCAGTAGAGTCGTCAGGCGCGCCGGCCGGGCATCACTGCTCGGTCGCCCGTTCGGCGAGAAACTCGCGGGCCATTCTGCGGGCGCTGTCGCGAATGGCGCGTACGGCGGCGTTGTTCGTGATCGTGGCGCGCGACACCGCATCGATGTCGTCACCCACAGTCAGCGGGGCAAGGACGCTTTTCCCGCGAAACTGCGCCACGAATGCCGCCAGATCGATGGAGAAGTACCCGAATGGCTCGTTGTGGTAGAGGATGTCGATGTCGGTCAGCGTCCCGCCGGGGTCCATGCCGATCAGCATCCAGATTTCGCCTTTATAGCCACGCACGCGCGGGACAAAATCGACATTGAAGAACCCGAAGCCGACGAGCGTTTCCTCGCCGTTCGGACCGGTTCGATATCCGCGATAGTGGGGTGTGCCGGTATCGATGAACTGAAACGTCTCGGCCTCTGGCAGGACCCCACGCAGATACTTGACGTACCGCTCGAAATCGGCGGTCGCGCGGTCCCGCTGTGCGTAGACGGACCCGGGAATCCCGATCATCCCGACAGTCAGCGTGACGATGGCGGCAGCAGCGAAGGCACGAGTCTTCACGCAAGCTCCTTGATATTGACGTCGGTGTTCCGCGTCCATCATGGCCGGCGCGGGTGAAATAGACGACGCATGCGTCCTGGTCCCCGGAGCAGGATTACCCAAATGCTGAAGCCGAGCAGCCCCCAGCCGAGGACGCCGTCCAGCGCTACACCAGCGAGTGCGACCTCACCCTCGACGGCGAGCCAGAGCAACGTCATGACCGCCCCCAGGACGAGCCATGCCTTCAGACTTACGCGCATGACGCACATTCTACCTGATCTCGAAGATCACACCGGCCACACCGTGGCGTGTGCGTAGACTTTCGAGCGAACCCCGTCGACGGGTCGACCTGGCTGGTGTTCGGCGGTCCAACCCACTAGACTCCGTGAGTGGTGCGAATCGGGACTGGTGAGTTAACTTCTGTTCGCGTTGCCTTTGCTCTCGTGCCGCTCAAGGAGTCTAGCCCCCGCGTAGCGGGGCCACTGAAGACTGGTAGCCTAGCGAGGCGGGAGCCGACGGCGTCGGGGTGGTCTGAGGCGGAGCGTCGCTAGAATCGGGTGATCCTCAGGGCGTATTGACATTGGGGAAGGCCGCAACTACGGTGTGGGGAGAGTTCATCATGGCTGATTACAAGCTGATCGGGAAGGACTACACCACGACCGACCTTCGCGCGAAGGTCACCGGTCGGGCGAAGTTTTCAGAGGACTTCCGTGCCGAGGGCATGGTGTTCATGAAGCTCTTGCTGAGTCCGATGCCGCACGCGCGCGTGCGCGGCGTCGACACGAGCGCCGCCCTGGCGATGCCGGGTGTCGAGGGCATCCTGACCGCCGACGACCTGCCGCCGGCGGAGGCGCCGAACGAGGCGGGGCTGACCAACGAACCGCTCTACGAGGGTGAGCCGATTCTGGCGGTGGCTGCCGTCGACGAGCAGACCGCATCAGACGCGATCGAGCGGATCACGCTCGATCTCGAGCCGTTGCCCTTTGCCCTCGACCCGCTCGACAGCCTGCGGCCGGACGGTCCGAATGCTCGGCTTGAGGGCAACACGATGCGGGGCCGCGAGCTCGGCACGATCAAGTGGACGCAGGCCGAGCTCGCGGAGCTGGACCAGGGCCGCTTGCCGATGACCGGGGAGTACGCTGCCGAGTGGTCGCACGGAGACGTCGAGGCGGGGCTTGCCGCGGCCGACCTGGTGATCGACGAGTCGATATACCACCAGTCGCTGGGGCATCAGCCGCTCGAGACCCGCAGCTGCATGGCCTACTGGGAGAACGGGAAGGTCTACGTCTACGGGTCCACACAAAGCACGGCGCGTACCGTGGGCGCGGTTGCCCGCTGGGCCGGTGTGGAGCCGGAGAACGTGGTTCTGGTCGCCGAGTATTGCGGCGGCGGGTTCGGCAGCAAAGGCGCCGGATCGCTCAGCATGCGGCTGCCGATCGCCATGTCGAAGAAGATCGGCAAGCCGGTGATGATGCGGTTCACCCGGCGGGAGGAGAACTTCATCGGTCGGGCGCGGCCGGCGGTGCAGGCCCGCGCCAAGATCGGCTTCCGCCGAGACGGGCGGATCCTGGCTATTGATCTGTTCACCATCGGCGACGGCGGACCCTACGGCCGGAGCGGCGATCACATGTCCAACATCGCCTCGCTGGCCTTTCAGCCCGAGAGCATGCGCGTCAGGGGGCTGCCCGTCTACACCAACACGCCTCCGCGCGGCGCCCAGCGGGCGCCCGGAGGGGAACAGACGATCAGCATGCTGGCGCCGCTGCTCGACCGCGCAGCGCGGCAGCTGGGCATCGACCGCACCGAGATCATCCGGGTCAACGCACCGGCAGGACGGGCGACCTACGGCGCGCCCGGACGCGACGGGCAGCAGGCGAATGTCTCCAGTGCGTTCGTTCGCGAGGCGCTCGACAAGGGGATGGAGGCATTTGGCTGGTCCGAACGGATCGCACGGAGCGGTCAGCGCAACGGCAGCAAGGTCACCGGCATCGGCGTGGCGCTGAGCACGTTCTCGGCCGGTAGCACCGGGATGGACGGGTTGATGGTGCTGCGACCCGACGGCCGGTTGCAGATCCAGACCGGTGTGGGGAATCTGGGCACCGAATCGTTCTCCGACTGCGCCCGCGCGGCCGCCGAGGCGCTCGACATGCCATGGGACAAGGTGGAGCTGGTTTGGGGCGCGACCGACCGCAATCTGCCGTGGAGCGCGATGTCGGTCGGCAGCCAGACCACGCATGCCCACACCCGCGCCCACTGGGCAACCGGGCTCGACGCCAGGCGCAAGCTGCAGGAGCTCGCGGCGGTCGATCTCGGCGGGTCCCCCGACGATTACGACGTCGCCGGCGAGCGTGTGTTCAGACGGGGCGACCGGTCGCAGGGGATCAGCTTCGCGCAGGCGGCAGCGCGCGCCATCGAGTTGGGTGGCCGCTTCGACGGACACGAGCTGCCGGAGGACATCAACGGCATGACGGCCACGTCGGCGACCGCGCTGGCCGGTCGGGGCCTGATGGGCGTTGCGAAGGATACCTTCCCGACCGGTGGTCGCGTCATGTCGTTCGTGGTCGGTTTCGCCGAGGTCGAGGTGGACGTCGAAACCGGCGGAATCCGGATGATCGACTATGTCGGGTGTGCCGATTGCGGCACGGTGGTGCACCCGCGACTGCTCGGTGGGCAGATCCTCGCGGGTGGCATCCAGGGATTCGGCATTGCGCTGAGTCAGAAGTGGGTCTACGACCGTCGCTGGGGCATCTCGGTGGCCAAGCGGTTCTACAACAACCGTCCGCCTGGGATACTGGATGTGCCCCACGAGCGACCGCTGGGGTGGGCCGCGGCCGACCAGCCGGACCCGTTCAATCCGCTCGGCGCCAAAGGTATCGGCGAGCCGGCGATCGGCGCCGGGTCGGCCTCGGTGCTGTGTGCGATCGCCGACGCGCTCGGCGGCGAGGGGCACTTCTACCGGTCACCGGTGACCTCCGACATGGTGCTGACGAAGCTCAATGGTATATCAGTTTCCGCGCTCGACGAAGTGAGGGCAATAGCGGAAGGGTGTGAAGAGCTCGTGCTGCACCTCAGTGGTTCTGCAACCACCTACCCA
>JASLOY010000261.1 GCA_030745255.1 Vicinamibacterales bacterium | reverse complement strand
TCGAAGACCGACCCCGCGCAGCCTGGTCAGGAAATCCGCCTCGGTCTCCGGCCCTGGCACGTCGAGCGGTGTGTCGAGCCTGATGTCCGACGGCACCACCTCGTCGATCAGGCCGTCGAGCGACGTGACCCCAACCGCGGCCACCATCGCCTCGATGTCGCCGCCTCGCGGCCCGATGTGTCGGTCGACAAACCGGTCGGCACCCGACACTTTCACTACGACACCAGTTCCGCGTAGGCGGCCGCATCGAGCAACCCCGTCGTCTGGTCCGGGTCGCTCAGCTCGATCGCGATAATCCACGCACCGTGCGGATCGGCGTTGACCGTTTCCGGTCGGTCGGCCAGCGCAGTGTTGACGTCGACCACTTTCCCCGCCATCGGACAATACAGATCCGACACAGCCTTGACCGACTCGATCGAGCCGAACTGCGCCCCCTGCTCGAACGCCTGCCCCACTTCCGGCAGCTCGACGAACACGACGTCGCCCAACTGTTCCTGCGCATAGTCGGTAATCCCCACCCGCGCCGTCGTTCCGGAAACCACGACCCACTCGTGTTCCTTGGTGTATTGCCTATCGCTGGGATACATCCTGGTTACCCTCTCGGACGTTTGTAGAACGGTAACGGCACGACGCGGGCCCCCACCCGCCGGCCACGAATCTCGATGGCACACTCGGTTCCCGGCGCGCTGGCGGCACTGGGCACATAGGCCAGGCCGACCGCCTTCTCGAGGAAGGGCGTCCGGGTGCCGCTCGTCACCACTCCGACCTGCTCCTCACCGACGAACACCGGATACCCATGACGGGCGATGCCGCGCTCGATCACCTCGAACCCGACCAGCTTCCGCTTCACGCCATCCGTCCGCTGACGCACGAGCACGTCGCGCCCGACGAAATCCGGCTTCTCCCAGCCCACGATCCACCCAAGCCCCGCCTCCAGGACACTCGTCGTCTCATCGATGTCCTGACCGCTGAGCCGCATGGCCGCCTCGAGCCTCAGCGTGTCGCGGGCGCCGAGCCCGGCCGGGAGCAGTCCAGCCGGCGCCCCGGCCGACAGGAGATCGGTCCAGAGTCGCTCGGCTCCCTGCGGCGCGACGAAGACTTCGAAGCCATCCTCGCCGGTGTATCCAGTGCGCGAAATCGTCGCGCGGACGCCTGCGACCTCGCCGGCAGCAAACCAGTAGTTCCCAAGCGAGGCCAGATCTACGTCGGTCAATGGCTGCACGATGTCGACGGCACGGGGCCCCTGCACAGCGATCAGCGCATAGCGGCTGCTCGTGTTCACCGCAACCGCGTCACCGATGTCCCGGATGCCGTCGGTAATCCACGCGAAGTCCTTGGCGGTTGTCGCCGCATTGACCACCAGCAGAAAGTGCTCCTCGGCCAGTCGATACACGAGCAGGTCGTCTACGAAGGTGCCCTCCGGCGTCGTCAGCGCCGAATACTGGGCCTGACCCACCGCGAGACGCGACGCGTCGTTGGTCGAGATCCGTTGAACGGCGGCCAGAGAATCCCCTCCGGCCACCTCGATCTCGCCCATGTGACTGACATCGAAGAGGCCTGCATCACGACGCACCGCCAGATGCTCCTCGGTGATTCCGGAATACTGGACCGGCATCTCCCATCCGCCGAACGACACCATCCTCGCCTCGAGGACAAGGTGGCAACGATGCAGTGGCGTTTTGAGCAGTGCGGCGACTGGCGCGTCGGTCATGGACGGTGGCGTCGGCCGCCTCTTGCGGCGCGAACAGCGGGACTCCGGGTCGTGGTGAGATGTCCGGCGAGCGGGCGTGACCGCGCACCGGCCACGAAGGCGTCAAAAACCCGCGTAACCGTACTATGGCGCCACGAGAGGGTCAAGACAGCGCGTGTTGCCTCACCGGACCTGCAACGATCTGGCTTCGAACGGGCTATAATCCGGTTCCTCCGATGCTAACGCTCGCCTTCCTCCTCGCGGGGCTCGCGCCGGCGCCCGTGACCTTGAACGTCCCGGTGTATCTTGGCGCCGATCTCAGCGAAGACATCGTCACCAGCGCACTCCAAGAGACCAAGCGGATTTTCGAGCCTGGCCGCATCGCGCTTCGATTCGACCTCTCGCCGGAACACCACTCGATCCGTCCGCTGGTGACCGTGGTCGTATTGCCACGACCGGCGCAGTTCAAAGTGTATGGATGTAGCCGCAACCGCCACGACCACCGGCTCGGCCACACGCAGCTAGGTGCCCGCCGCATTACGCTCTGGTCGGAGCAGCTGGTGCGCGCCGTCGACGGGAACTGGGACCGCACGGCGCTCCCCGATGTCGACGACCAGGTCTTTGCGCGAGCATTGGGACGGGTCCTTGCTCACGAGCTCGGTCACGCGCTCCTGGGTCTGAACGGACATCGTGACCGGGGTCTTATGCGGTCTGATTTCTCGTATCGCAGCCTCACCGCACCTGGACGCCGCGCTTTCCGCCTCGCCGACGAGGATCTGCAGGCGATCCGAGACACGCTGCTCGACGCCGTCGCCAAGAACAAGAACGCTGCGCTGCGTCTGCTAGACGGCGCATGAACCTGTCCGAGACCGCCGGCAGCCAGCCGACCCACCCCGAGACGCCCCCCTCGCCGACAGCCTGAGCGTCACGACCGGAACGGTGATCTTGAGGCCGATCCGGCTCGGAAGGCTACCTCCCCGCATTTGAGGCCGCGATCGGCTCGGCCGATGGCATAATCAACGGGCACAGGCTCGGCACGTCCCGGAAGGGGGCATGCATCGGCCGCGCGAGAACAGCCTCGACTGCACGTTGACTTCCGAACGGAGGCAGGCGCGGTGAGCAGTTCCTTCAGGAGAGGTCGTTGTCGTGACCAGCACAAGGAGTGAGAACCGATGTCTTTGCTCATGATCTTCCGTGTCGCCTTGAAGGCACTCGGGCGGAACAAGATGCGGACCGCCCTGACGATGCTGGGAATGATCATCGGCGTCGCCGCCGTCATCACGATGGTCGCGCTGGGCACCGGAGCGCAGCAACAGATCGAGGCGCAGGTCCAGGCCGGCGGTACGAATCTGATCACGGTCCGCGCCGGTAACTTCCGCCAACACGGCGTCAGTGGCGGCATGGGGTCGTCTCCATGACTCAAGGCGAAGGATGTGGACGCGCTTCGTGAACAGGTCCCTGGCGCGCAGTATCTGACCGCCAGCGTCAGCACACGCGATCAGGTGATCGCCGGCGGACAGAACTGGCAGACCCGCATCGAAGGTAGCGACATCGAGCTGCCGCTGATACGGTACTGGGATGTGGACCTCGGGACCTTCTTCACGACGACAGATGTGAACAGCGCTGCCAAGGTGGCGGTGCTCGGGTCGGTCGTGCGCGACAACCTGTTCGGCGAGGAGAGCGACCCTGTCGGACAGTCGATCCGCATCCGCAACCAATCGTTCAAGATCATCGGCGTGATGGAAACGAAGGGCTCGGGCTCATTTGGCGAGGACCAGGACGACACGATCTTCGCGCCCTACACGACCGTCCAGCGAAAGCTCCGGGGACGGGACGGCACGAACATCTCCGGGATCACAATCTCGGCTCGGTCCGCGGACGAGATGACCCAGACCACCGCGCAAATTGAGGAGGTCCTTCGCGCTGAGCACGAGTTGATTCCGGGTGAGGAGAATGACTTCATGGTGCGCACGCAGGACGACAGGATGAGCATGCTCACCGGGACGACGCGGACGATGACCATGTTCACGCTGGCAATCGCGATCGTGTCGTTGATCGTCGGCGGCATCGGCATCATGAACATCATGCTGGTCTCGGTGACCGAGCGTACCCGCGAGATCGGTCTGCGGATGGCGGTTGGCGCCAAGGGACAGGACGTCCTGTGGCAGTTCCTCGTCGAAGCCATGGCGCTCAGCCTTGTCGGCGGGCTGATCGGTGTGGGATTTGGGTTCGCCATTTCGCAGGGCCTCACTCAGTTCCTAGAGTGGCCGAC
The DNA here is from genome assembly GCA_030745255.1 of Vicinamibacterales bacterium. Lineage (GTDB taxonomy): Bacteria > Acidobacteriota > Vicinamibacteria > Vicinamibacterales > UBA8438 > NP936. The sequence continues at coordinate 1,653 of JASLOY010000261.1, read as the reverse complement.
CAGCGTGCCGGCAGACGCGGTTGTCGTCTCGGTTGGCTTCGCCGCCGTGATCGGCATCGTCTTCGGCTTCTACCCGGCCTGGAAGGGAGCGCAGCTCGACCCGATCGAGTCGCTTCGTTTCGAGTAACCGTGCTGGCGTCGTGTTGTCATCGTGTGGGCGTGGCCCATCCGCGTGTCACGGGCTGTGTGGCTGCAAGACCGGAGGAGATTATTTGTCGGCCTCACGAAGGGATACAGATGATGAAAGTTGCACTCCGACCCTTCAGATTGCAGACTCTCGTGTTCAGCCTTGCTTCCGCAGTCCTGATGTTGACGGCTGCGGCCGCATCGGCACAGCGGCTGACCGGGACCGAGAACGGCGAATGGCGCTATCTCGGCGGCGACGCGGGGCACACTCGCTCCTCGCCGCTGGACCAGATCAACGGCGACAACTTTGCCGACCTCGAGGTGGCGTGGATCTGGCGAGGCGATAACTTCGGACCCAACATCGACTACTTCAACCGGTCGACGCCGATCTACGTCGACGGTGTGCTCTATACAGTAGCGACTCCGCGGCGCCAGGTGGTGGCAATCGAGCCGGCCACCGGCGAGACGCTGTGGACCTTCCGCGAGCCGGAGACGATTCGGCACCTGCGCTCGCCAAGACAGGCCTACGGCAAGGGGGTCGCCTATGCCGAGGTGAACGGACGCGGCGTGATCTTCGTGACGAGCCCGGCGTTCTTTCTCTGGGCGCTCGATGCCGAGACCGGTCGGCCGCTCGAGAGCTGGGGCACGGCTGTGCCGCTGGACGGTTTTCCCGATACAGGAGGCCTCGACTTAATTCCGCCGCTGGTGTCCGACTGGGGCCGGTGGCAGGACCGCAGCGCGACCTACGACGCCAACTACGGCATTCCGCGCGAGCTGGGTATGGTCACCGCCTCGGCGCCACCTATCGTGGTGAACGGGGTGGTTGTGGTGCTGGTCGGGCACCAGCCGAGCTACGGCCAGACCCGCATCGAGAACGTCCCGGGCGACATCATGGGCTTCGATGCGGCCACGGGAGAGTTCTTGTGGAAGTTCCATACGATCCCGCGGCCCGGCGAATTCGGACACGAGACCTGGCAGAACGACGCCTGGCAGTGGTCCGGCGACATGTCGACCTGGGCGCCGGCATCCGCAGACCCGGAGCTGGGGCTCGTCTATCTGGTGACCAACGCCTCGACCATCCAGACCTACGCGGGCCATCGACCCGGCGACAACCTCTTTGGTGGCTCCGTCCTCGCGCTGGACGTCCAGACCGGCGAGCGGAGGTGGCACTTCCAAATTCACCGCAGCGACCAGTGGAACTACGACCTGCCGACCCCGCCCATGCTGATGGACCTGACGGTGGACGGGCGGCGCATCCCCGCGCTGATCCAGGGCACCAAACAGGGCCTGATTTTCGCCTTCAACCGGGAGACCGGCGAGCCGATCTGGCCCATCGAGGAGCGCGCGGTCATTCAGACCGAGGTCCCCGGTAACTACACGTCGGCCACCCAGCCATATCCGACCCGGCCCGAACCGGTCGACCCGATCGTGTGGGATGGGTTGACCGAGGAGTTCGTGATTGACTACACGCCGGATCTGAAGCAGCAGGCGCTCGAGATCCTGAGCTACTACCGCGTCGGCGGACTC
>JASLOY010000260.1 GCA_030745255.1 Vicinamibacterales bacterium | reverse complement strand
ACCGGTAGACCGTCTGGGCATTCACCGACGCTCCTACGGTCCAGAGCGTGACCGCTGCCGCCACGGCAACGCCGTACACCACGCGTCGCGGATAGGTGCTCATCTTCGTATCAGCCTTCACGTCTGGTCGATGTTGTCAGTTGTTGTTGCTCGTCCGCGCGGCGATCCTCGCCTTGACCTGCTCGTCGTACTCCTCGTCGGACAAGGCGAACCAGCTGATGTGGGCGAACGACATCTCGTCGGTCGACCGGTTGCCCCAGCCCACCCAGTTCCGCGGGTCGGCGGCCCACCGGTTCCCATCGGAGTTGTCGTGCCAACTGATGATGTGCAGGACCGTGCCCTTCGGGAGCAACGGCTGCGCCTCATCCGCGTAGTTGTAGGCGATGTGCCACCCGAAGTCCCAGTTGGCACAGCTCAGTGTCTGCACCCGGCCGTCCTGGTAGATCGCCTCGAGGCACTGCCGCTTCCCCAGGTTGTGCAGGTGGGGCTGGAACACCGTGAGCCGCACGTTCTCCTGCAGGAACGTGTAGCCGTCAGTCCGTACGTCGTTCGCGCCCGGCGGCATGTCGAGATCCGTCACGTCGCCGATCGATCGCCTGATCAGCGGATGCTCCGGCTCGTAGCCGCTGGGATACAGCCACAGCCCGATGCTCGTCCGGTCGGTCGTGTCCTCGCCACTCGGGTTCGCCGCGTAATGCATGTTCCACCGTAGCTTGGTGCCCGCCTTGATCAGACGACCCGTGCCGTCCGGATGAACGTCGCCGGTCTTGCCGAGGGCGTACTCGCTGAGGAACGCCTGTTCTTCGGGGGCCGACTCCTGAAACATGCTCGTCGTGGCGTGGTGCACCACCGGGAACCCCTCAATCGAAGGCTTGGTCTCGTAGGCTTTGATCCAGCGGTCTTCGGTCAGCCCGGTGTCGCTCACGAACTCGATCCACCAGTTGGGGCTGCCGCCGGGCACCAGGAACGGCTCCGGAATCGGCACCACCAGGTCCGGCTCGCGGCCCAGCTCGTCCTGGAGCGTCCACGCGTAGATATCAGTATCGAAGGTCAGCGCTGCCGGCATGTCGGCCGGGTCGCCCTGTGGCGCCCCGCCGTCGACCCACGCCGCGATGGTCGCGATTTCGTCATCGGTCAGTGCCTGGTCGTCTTTGAAGCTCTGGACGCCTACGGTCTGGTCGATGAACCAGGGCGGCATCGACCGGGTGGCCACCTTATTGCTTGATGGAGCGGGCCCACGGGCGCGCGTCCGCGTAGGTCAGCAACGACATCGGCGCGATGGATCCGGGCCGATGACACACTTGACAGGAGCGCTGCAGAATGGGCGCCACGTCCCTGGTGAATGTCGCTTGCGACGGCTGCTGCGCCTCGGTGGTTGCCGGTGTCGCCAGCACACCCGACGCCGCGACAAGACCCACGGCACACCAGGCGGCCGAACCGCATACTCGCACTCTCGCTGTAGCGCCCATCGTCGTCACCTCCCCCAGTTCTCCAGATGTTTCTCGGGACGGACCTGCGCGTACTGCTCGCGAACTATATTTCCGTGCTGACAGGCCTGAATTATAGTTCCAGAACGTCGTGGCAGGAACACCAGAGATAGACGGATCGGCCGGCCAGGCGGTCCGGTTCGGAACGGCGCGTGTGCGGGATTCCTCTACGCTCCCGCTGAATTTTCCCCACTTGCACCCCGCGCACCTCACGCAACCAACTGTTTCTACCCACTCGCGGGATGTTCCCGGCGAGCAGGAAACTTGCATACGTACCGGTCCGATTCCTAGCGGTCTGAGGTGTTGTGCCCGAGGGGAGCAGGCTGAACGACACACCGTGCCATAGGGTCCGGTCACACAAAGGCCCTCATTCGATCATTTCCGGAGGATTCTATGAAGATCTCGCGACGCCAGGCAATCCGTGCATCCGGCACCGCACTCACCGGTCTGACGCTCGGCCTCACCCAGCAACGTTTGCTGGCGCGCCCGGGGCTGGCGACTCAGCCGCAGCAACTGGAGGATGCCGAGTACCGCGACATCTCCGATCTCGGGCTGCTGCCGGATGGCTCCGCACCGGAGCATCCGCTTAGCGCCAGAGAGGACATTTCGTCGGTGATCTACCGATTCGGTCAACCGAGGAACACGCCGCCCGATATCGACTACGACTATCGCAACCTCAGCGTCACGATCAATGGTGGCGGGACCACCTCCAGAACGGGAACGATGCGGTGGTCCGACCTCGAGCCGTTGCCCCGTCGCGAGCATGTGTTCCTGCTGCAGTGTGGCGCGCCGTCGGGCCCGCGTGGCATCGTCAAGTGGACCGGGGTGCGGTTCTCCGACGTCGCCGAGATGCTGGGTGTTGCGCCGTTCGCCAGGTATGCCCGGTTCGTGAGCGCCGACGGCTACTGGGTCGACGAAGACATGACGACGTTGATGCATCCCCAGGTGCTGCTGACGTGGATGCTCAATGACGAGCCGATCCCGCCGGGGCACGGCGCACCGCTGCGGCTGGTCATACCGTTCCGATGGGGTGCCCGGAGCGCCAAGGCGTTGACCCACATCCTGTTGACCTCGACGTCGTTCCCGCAGCGTGAGCCGCTGCAAATCGCCCTTTAGGGGCAAGCGTCTGCGGAGACGCGCGCTAGTCGCAGCCAGGGCGGCAATGTGCCGCCCTGACACGGCGCGTCAGCTCCTTTGCGGCCTGGACGACCCGGGGCTCAGTCCCCCCCCCGGCCCCACGACCGACAGGTCGTCGTTGGGTACTCATCGCGTGACCCTGCGTCCGCGGGTGTAGAATCGCCAACGACAGCTTCGACATCCGCCAAGGGGGGGGAATGACCAGACAGCTCACGTTCCTCGCGTGCACGGTGCTCATCGGCGTCGCGACGCTCACTGCCAGACAGTCTGGCGATCCGTCCTACACGCCACAGCGCGTCAACCGGGCGATCGAGCTGCTCGAACAGGGGCAGCCGATCTACTACACCCAGGTGAACGGTGGCGGTTACGACGAAGGCAAGGCGCTCGCCGAGACCTGGGCCGACTACATCACATACAACCTCGAGCACAGCCCGTTCGACATGACCGACCTGCGGGCGTTCATGCAGGGACTGGTCGATGGCGGACCGACCAGAAGCGGGCATCGCACGCCGACGGTCATCGCGGTGCTCCCGTTTGGCGGTATCAACGAGACGGTGATGTGGGGCAACTACTGGATGGTCGAGCACCTGCTCGGCTCGGGCGTCCACGGGGTGCTCCTGGCCCACGCGAACTCGCCCGAAGTAGTCGAGATCATGGTGCAGGCAGCTCGCTATCCCCACGCGCCACAGGCGGACGGCATCGGCGAGGGGCTCCGGGGCAACGGGGGCCAGGGCTTTGCCGCCCGCATCTGGGGCGTCTCGAACCAGGAGTATCAGCAGATGGCTGATGTTTGGCCGTTCAACCCAAACGGCGAGCTGATGCTGGGGCTGAAGATCGAGAATCGACACGCCCTCGAGAACGCCGAGGCCAGCGTCTCGGTACCGGGGGTCGGGTTCGCCGAGTGGGGACCGGGGGACATGAGCCTGTCCTACAACGTGAACCGTCGCGACAACCCGCAGGTGCTGGTCGACGCTCGCGCCCGGGTGCTCGCGGCGACCAAGGCGGCCGGCATCCCGTTCCTCAATCAGATGAACGCCGAAAACATCGAGGCGATGATTGACGAAGGGGTGCGCATTGGCGCGAACCCCGGTGCCGACGTGGCCGACCAGGGGCGACGCTACACGAACCGTCTGATGCCCTGGTAGGGCTGACCATGGTCTGCCTGTCAGCAGTCAGTCGTTGGAGCCGAGTAGCGCGTCGAGAATCCAGGAGGTAGGTGATGAGGACACGGCTGACCCTTGCAGTGCTGATGTGCGCCACATTCGTGATGACAGCGGCCGTGCCCGCCAAGGCCCAGGCACCGGACATCACGCCGGTCACCGATGCCGCGCTGCAGAACCCCGATCCCGAAGACTGGCTGAGCTGGCGGCGAACACTCGACGGCTGGGGCTACAGCCCGCTCGACCAGATCGATACCGACAACGTCGGCAACCTGCGGCTCGCCTGGTCGTGGGGACTCGAGGCGGGCGTCTCGCAGACCACACCGATCGTCAGGGACGGGGTGATGTTCGTCGCTAACCCGGGGAACGTCGTGCACGCGCTCGACGCGCGCACCGGCGATCTCCTCTGGGAGTATCGCTATGAGATGGACGAGCGGCGGCGCACCGCGGCGCAGATGCGGAGCCTGGCGATCTATCAGGATCTGATTCTGCTCAACACCGTCGACGCGCACATGGTCGCCATCGACGCCCGGACCGGGGAGGAGCGCTGGAACACGCCGGTCGGCAGCGCGCCTGGGTACACATTTTCCAGCGGACCGATCGTGGCCGACGGCACGGTTGTCACCGGGCTGACCGGATGCGGTCGGTACCGAGAGGACACGTGCTATGTCGTCGGACTCGATGGCCGCACCGGGCGAGAACTCTGGCGCACGTCGACCGTCGCCCTGCCCGGCGAGCGTGGCGGCGATTCCTGGGGCGACCTGCCGGTGTTGTTCCGGGCCGGTAGCGACGCGTGGATTCCGGGCAGCTACGACCCGTCCACAGGCCTCCTCTTCTGGGGCACGGCGCAGGCCAAACCCTGGTCTCGCGACGCGCGGGGCACCGACGGCGATGCGCTCTACACCAACTCGACGCTCGCCCTGAATCCGACCACAGGCGAACTGGAATGGTACTTTCAGCACATCCCGGGCGACAGCCACGACATGGACGAGACGTTCGAACGCATCCTCATCGACTACGACGGCAAGCAGTCGGTCTTCAGCATGGGCAAGAGCGCCATCCTCTGGGAAAACGATCGCGAAACCGGCCAGTTCGTGCGGGCGAGTGACCTCGGCTATCAAAACCTGTTCGACATCGACCCACAGACCGGTCAGGCGATGTACAAAGACGGCATGGTCCAGGAGGTCGGCGAGGTCGTGAACTTCTGCCCCAGCACCGGCGGCTTCAAGAGCCTCCGCGCCATGGCCTATCACCCGGACACCGAGGCGCTCTACGTGCCATTGAATCTCAACTGCGAGACCGCCGCCTTCCTCCCGGTCGAGAAACGCGACGGCGGTGGCGGCGCGGGCGGGGTGCGCGACCGCGCCTATCACTTCCATCCCGACAGCCCCGACAACATCGGCGAGTTGCAGGCACTGGACATCCGCACCGGCGAGACAAAGTGGCGCCAGCGACGGCGGACGCCCTACAACACGGCCGCGCTCACCACCGGCGGCGGACTGGTCTTCGTGGGCGACTGGGAACGCTATGTGTTCGCCTACGATGTCGAGAGCGGTGCAGAGCTCTGGCAGACCCGGCTGCCGCATATGACCAACGGCTTTCCGATTACCTACGCCGTTGACGGCACCCAGTACGTGGCGATCGGGACCGGACAGTCGATCGGCGGGTCGAGCTGGGCCACCATCATTCCGGCGGAGCTGCTACCAGAGAAAAAGAACCCACGGACCAGTGGCGGCATCTTCGTGTTTGCCCTGCCCTGATTGTTGCTTAGTGGTCCCGGTCATACATACGGTCACGCACCGAGGGCGTCGAGGCGCCCGCCCAGCAAGGCGCGACGAG
>JASLOY010000025.1 GCA_030745255.1 Vicinamibacterales bacterium | reverse complement strand
CACCGACCTGATCGCGCAGGTCGGCAACTGCGACAACGGGTTCGCCTGCGCCTACATGAACAGTCTGTCGTGGGCGTCGCCGACCGCCCCGAATCCGACCGAAGCTGACCCGCGCATCGTCTTCGAGCGGCTGTTCGGCAGGGGCGGCACGCCTGAGCAGCGGCAGGCCCAGTTGCAGCGCGACCAGAGCATTCTCGACTGGGTGCTCGACGACATGGCCAAGCTGCAGCGGCAGCTCGGGGCCGGCGATCGCAGCACGGTCAGCGACTATGTCGACTCGGTGCGCGAGGTCGAGCGTCGCATCCAGCGTGCCGAAGCGTCGGTGGACGATGCGGTCCTCAACGAGTTGACGCGGCCCACCAGCGTGCCCGACGTCTGGGAGGAGCACGTCAAGCTGATGTACGACCTGCAGATCCTGGCTCTGCGGGCCGACCTGACACGTATCATCACGTTCCAGATGGCGCGCGAGGCGAGCACGCGGACCTACCCGCAGATCGGCATCCCTGAGCCGCATCATCCGATCTCGCATCATCTCGACGATCCCCAGAAGCTGACGCAACTGGCCAAGATCAACCAGTATCACGTGTCGCTATTCGGGTATCTGGTAGAGCAGTTGAAGCAGACGCCGGACGGCGATGGCACGCTGCTCGACCACACCACCTACCTGATGGGCAGCGGTCTGGGCAACCCGAATGTGCACGACCACCGCAACTTGCCGATCGTGATCGCGAGCGGGGCCGGGTCGAGCATCACCGGCGGACGGCACATTAAGTACGACGAGCTGACGCCGCTGGCGAACCTGCACCTGACCTTGCTCGACGACCTCGGCGTGCACCTGGACAGCTTCGCCGACAGCACGGGTCGAATTGATGGGGCGACCGAGCCCTTGACGTTGTAGGGGGCGAGTGCTCTGAGGAGTCAGAAGTCAGAAGGTAGAAGTCAGAAGAGGGGCCGAGGAGATCTGATGAGAGGCCGAGTTCCCCTGTTAGCTGCAGTGCTGCTGGCCGCCACCGCTACCACGGTCACTGCCGCCGAGGTGGATGCGGGGTTGCTGGCCGCGATCAAGGCGGTGGACGAGGCCGGCGTGCAGGCCGCCCTGGCCGGCGGCGCCGACGTCACGGCCACCGAAACCGACGGCACCACCCCGCTCCACTGGGCGGTGCACGCCGACGACCCGGCCCTCGTCGAGCTGGTGCTGGGGGCAGGGGCCGATGCGACCGCCAGGAACCGCTATGGCGTGCCGCCGATCGCGCTGGCGGCGGTCAACGGCAACGCGGCGATCACCAAGCTGCTGCTGGAGGCCGGGGCCGACGCCGGCGCCGCGCTGGCGCAAGGTGAGACGGTGTTGATGACGGCGGCCCGAACCGGGGCGCCGGACGTCGTCGAGCTCCTGCTCGAGGGCGGAGCCGACGCCAACGCCGTCGAGACCTGGCGGGGGCAGACGGCGCTGATGTGGGCGGCGGCCGAGGGGCACGCGCAGGTGATTCCGACGCTGCTGTCACACGGCGCCGACATGACGGCCCGCTCTACCAAGGGATGGACCGCTTTGCTCTTCGCGGTGCGTCAGGGGCACATTGGTGCGGTGCAGACGCTGCTAGAAGCCGGAGGCGATGTCGAGGAAACGCTGCCCGTCGAGGAGGAGACGCGTCGCGGCGGCACCAGCGCCGAGCGTGCGGCCACCGGGCTCAACGCGTTCCTGATGGCGGCGGCCAACGCGCACTACGAGGTGGCGGCGCTGCTGGTCGACCGCGGCGCCGACGTAAACGTCAACTCGCGGGGATGGACCGCGCTGCACCAGGTGTCATGGGTGCGCAAGGCCGGCATCGCCGGCAGCAACAACCCGGCGCCACAGGGCTCCGGTGCGATGACCAGTCTCGAGTTCGTCCAGAGGCTCGTGGCCGCCGGCGCCGATGTCAACGCGCGTGTCACGAAACGGCCGCCGGCCGGCATCACCTCGCTAAACTTCATCGGGGGCACGCCGTTTCTGCTTGCGGCCCGCACGGCCGATGCGCCGCTGATGCGGCTGCTGGCCGAGCTGGGCGCCGACCCGCTGCTGCCCAACGAAGACAACACCACGCCGCTGATGGTAGCCGCCGGCATCGGCACCCAGGCGCCCGGCGAGGACCCGGGCACCGAAGCGGAGGTGCTCGAGGCGGTGCAGGTGGCGCTCGATTTGGGCGGCGACCTGAACGCGGTGGACGACAAGGGGCAGACCGCGATGCACGGAGCCGCCTACAAGCATCTTCCGGCGGTGGTGACCTTCCTGGCCGATGCGGGCGCCGACATCAACGTCTGGAATCAGCCGAACCACCGGGAGTGGACGCCGCTCGATGTCGTCCAGGTCCACCCCGAGATCAACCGCCAGGCAAGTCCCGAGACCGGCGACGCCATCCGCGAGGTGATGGAAGCCGCCGGGGTGACGCCGCCGGCCGGCCCGTAGCGTCTTCCTGGCGAGGCGCCCGCAAGGGCTGCGATGCGGCTTCCAGATCAGCGGGGTCACAGGCCACCTGCCTGCTCCCTCGTCGCGCCTTGCCAGGCGGACGCCTCGCCAGGAAGGAGAACCTAGAAAGAGATGTCGGAGCCAAAGCTGACTACCCACGGGCTGATGCCGGGGAGCGGCCTCAGCGCATAGCCCACATCCATCCGCACACCGCCGCCGGTCAGCAGGAGACGGTTGCTCCCGATCAGCAGACCCACGCCGACCGCCGTCCTGAGATCCGCCAGGCGCACGCCGGCTCCCTCCGGCCAGACAAATCCGCTGTCGACGAAGGCGGCCGCGCCCAGCGAGAACAGCTGCCAAATGTCGTCGGCGATGAACCACCGCTCCTCGGCGGTGAGCAGCAACGACCGCGTGCCGGCGAACTGGCGCACCGGGTAGCCGCGCAGCCCACTTTCGGTCCCCAGCAGGAGCTGTACTTCGGGGTCGAGCTCGTGCCCCCAGGCGAGCCCGGCTCGTCCAATCAACAGGTGACGGGCGGCGTGCTTGCGCAGATAGCGTGCGCGCGCCACCGCCACGGTGTTGACCCAGCGGTCACGTTCGTGCCGGCCGGCGAGGCCCACGTCGGCAACCAGGAAATGACCGGGGCCGAACCCGACGCCCCGCGCATGGCCGGTCGACAGGGTCAGCACCCGGTGCTCGCCGCCGCCGAAGGCCGGCGCCGAGAGGCCGACGGTGGCCCAGGACTGGGCGCCGAGGTTGAAGTCTTCGGTGCGCTCGAAACGGTTGACGTGCGTCAGCCTCGCGAAGCGGTGCTCAACCGATCGGATCCCGGCCTCGACGATGCCGAAGTCGCGGCGCTCGCTGCCGATGCGATCGTCGCGCAGCCGGTAGGCGGCGTGGAGCCGGAGCGCGCTCGTGGGGCGGCGACGCACGGCCCGGCCATATTCCACGTCGCCCAGTTGGCCACGGCGCCCGAGCTGAGCGATCTCTTGACCGCCGGCGAAGAGCCGATCACGCCGGCTGAACGCGCCGGCGCGTACCGTGAAGGCCCACGGATCCTCCAGCGAATAGTACGGCCGGGAGAGCGTGACGAATCCCTCGCCGCCGTCGCTCAGATCTGCCGCCGAGGCGGTCAGCGTAAAGCGGGAACCCGCAAGCTGCGGGTCGGAGTACCAGACCCGGTCCGACGTGCGGTCGAGGTCGCTGCGATGCGACACCGTCACCGACTTACCGAGCCCGAGGAGGTTGCTCTCGGTGAGGCCCACGTCCCAGATGGTCCGGTCGTTGACCCGGTCGACGTCGATGCGTGGTGTCAACGACCAGGCGTCCCAGGTCCGGACACGGACCGTTACGCCGGTGCCCTCGCCGTCGTCGGCGTCGGGGTCCACCACCTCGACGCGCGCGTCACGCAGGAACGTGAGCGATCTCAGGTTCCGCTCGGTCTGCTCGAGCCGCTCGGCGTTCAGCCGCTCGCCCGGCGCGAACAGGAGCTCCCGCCGGATGACCTGCTCGCGGGTGTTGAGATGGAGCTTGTTCGCCGTCCGGTAGAAGGTCACGAAGCCGGTGGACGGCTCGTCGAAGACCTCCTCGCCGACGATCTCCACCGCGTCGATCAGTGGGCCAGACGAGGCGTCCTGCGCAGCGGCGGGACCTGCGCAAGCCAGGAAGAGAGACGTCACGAAGGCCGTCGCCAGCCGGGCCCGCATACGTCGCATCATACAAGCGCCGCGGCGAGCCCGTGGGAGACTCCAGCCCGCGCCGCCTATCTTGTGAACTTTGGGATCAGAACAGCTGGTACTGTCCGGTCAGCGCCGACAGCGATTGTGCGGATTGGTTCAGCGTCGTCGTGGCCAGGTCCGCGGCGATGAACTCGCGTTTGAGGACGGTGCGCCGAATCGCCAACCGGTCTTCGAGTGTGGTGATGCGGTCCGACACACGTTCGACCTGGTCGTCGTGTCGCCGTTGCGCTTCGGGCAGCAGCCCGCCCGCCTGCGTGTAGCTCTCGAGCCGATCGTGCAGCGCGGTGAACGCGCCGTCCCGCCCGTCGCCGCTCACGAACAGCTTCTGGATGTCGGCGGGCGCCGCCGTCTGGGCCGTGTCGAATGTGGCCTTCGTGAATGTGAGCTCGCCGCCGCCGTCAAACCCAATGCCGACCTCGGTCAGAAACCGATAGGCGCCGCCCACCGAGTAGCTCGACGTCAAGACGCCGCGGATATCGGAAATCAGCGACCGCACCAGGGGGTCGCGACCCAACGAGCCCTTGTTGCCCGCGCCGGCGGATGCGACCTGCTCGTCGGCGTATTGCTCGAGGGCTGCGAAGGCGGTGACGAAGTCTTCCACCAGCGCTTTGGTCGATGCCGTGTCCTCGCCAATGGTCACCGTCACCGGCACCCCGGAGTCGCTGCTCAGCAGGGTGAGCGTGGCGCCCGGAATGGCCGATGTCAAAGTGTTGGTCGCGCTGACGAAGCTGATGTTGTTCACGGCCACCTGGGCGTCGGTCGCCTGCACCGCGTTGTCGCTGGCGGTGTCACCGCTGGTGCCGTCGATGTCGGAGTCGATGAAGGTGACGGGCGCCGACCCGTCTGTCAAGCTGTTGGTCACCAGGAAACCGTTGGTCGCGCCGGTGTCGGTGCCGGTCAGCACCAGCTGATGGCTCCCGGCTGCCGGACTGACGATGGTCGCCGTGACTCCGATGCCGGGGGTGGCGTTGATCGCGTCGCTGAGTCCTTGCAATGTGACACCGCTGCCGATCGTCACGACCGTGCCGCCGATGGTCAGGGTGCCGCCGGTGGCCACCGTGGTGGTGTCCTTGTCGCTGTGCGAGCTGTTCGATGCCGTCACCTGCCCGCGCGCGATCTCGTTGACGACGACGTCGAAGGTGCCGAGCGTTGCCGTCGCGCCCGGGATGACGGTCAGCGCGCCCTTGTTGGGGTTGGCGACGGTCCGGCCGCCGAAGGCCTCCCTCGTGGCCAGCTTACTGACCGCCGCCTGGAGGTCCGCGATCTTGGTGGCGAGCGTCGCGTATTCGGCCGACTTTGCAGTCAGAAAGCTCTTCGACCGACCGAGCAGTTGTTCCTGTCGCGTGACGGCGTTGAGCGGCGCCCTGAAGTTGATCTGGGCGAAGCCGCCGAAGGAGATAGGGGAGCTCATGATTGTTCGGCCTTTCTAGCGCCGAGCGGTTCCTCGAGACTGATACCGGAGATGTAGAGCAAACTTCGGACCGGATGTGCGATGTTCGTGGGGTTTGAGGGAAGTGCCGCGATGACGGGCCCATTTCGAGAATGTCGTCGTACCGTGGACCTTGAAGTCAGTTGCAGCGCGGGTCAAGACTGGGACGAGTGTTCCACAACGTGACACTTTTCAACAGAAGTGTGACCTCACGGATCGTGGCTCCCTTGGTTCGAGGAGCTCAACGCGCGGGTGCCGGTGCCGCACAACGTCTTCCTGCAACGCTTCAGTTCGTGTCTCTCGACGACCTCCTCAACGACGCTGCGCGGCGCGAAGGCTTCGTCACCCAGGCAACGTGAACGCCCCCAACCTGGTACTTGGTCACCGAGCCTGCGACACCCAGCACGACCGGGGCAGTGTCCTTCGGCGCAAGTGGCCTTGGCGGGCTGGCTCGGGCACTGAGGGCCCCTCACCCGGCGCTCCACGGAACCAGGACTCGCCGGCCGTATCCAGCCCGTATAATTGGCTTGGTTTCCAACGCCACCATGTTCTGGTTTGTTCGGGAGGTCTCATGTTGATCCTCAGAAGAAGCTTCATCCGGGTAGCCGGCGTCACCCTCACCGCTTGCCTCGCAGGCTGCGCCGCACCGGCTGCTCCGCCACAGTCGCTCGCAGAGCTGGCGAGCACGTCGCTTGCGCAGATCGACGGGGAACTGGAGATCCCAGGACTGAGAGAGCCGGTGGAGATCATCCGGGACGAGTGGGGCATACCGCACATCTATGCCCAGAACGATGACGATCTCTTCTTTGCGCAGGGCTATGTGATGGCGCAGGACCGGCTGTGGCAGATGGAGATGTGGCGTCGGTGGCACGAGGGGCGGCTCGCCGAGGTGTTCGGACCCGATGCGCTTGACTACGACCGCCGCACCCGGCTGATGATGTTCCGGGGTCCGTTCGACACTGAAGAATGGACGAGCTATCACCCCGACGCGGAGCGTCTGTTCACGGCCCACGCCAATGGCGTGAACGCCTACATCGAGCAGAATCGGGACAGCCTTCCGGTGGAGTTTCAGCTCACGGGGATCGTCCCGGATCCCTGGACCGCCGAGACGGTTGTTCTGCGCTGGGCTGCCCTGGCCGTCCCGAGTGTGAGGGGACATGCCATCAACGAAATCCAGCTCGCGATGAACGTCGCACGCTACGGCGCTGAGGAGGCGAATCGACGTGTCGCCCCGGATCCGTGGGACGACCTCGAGGTTCCCGAAGGTCTCGACGTCAGCATCATCACCCAGGACATCCTCGACGCGATGCGTGCAGGGGACGGCGACCCGTTTGTGTCTGGGAGGCTGCCGCCGTTGGAGGTGGTCGAGCCCTTTCGCAGCCTGATGCCTGGCGTGCAGACAACGCAGGTGTCCCCAGGCGAGATCGCGACGGAGGGGAGCAACAATTGGGTCATGAGCGCAGGGCGTTCCCCGACGGGTGCGCCAATACTCGCCAACGACCCCCACCGGCGAATCGAGATGCCTGCGCTCCGGTACTTCGTGCATCTGGTCGCCCCGGGGTGGAATGTGATCGGCGGCGGAGAACCCCCGTTCGCCGGCGTCGACGCGGGAAACAATGAGCGCATGGCGTGGGGCTTCACTTTTGCCGGCACGGACATGGTCGACGTGTATGTCGAAGAGATGCACCCCGAGGACCCCAACCTCGTGCGGTGGCAAGACGACTGGGAGCCGCTCCGCGTCATCGAGGAAGAGATCTCCGTCAAGGGTCAGGCACCGGAGCCGGTCGTGCTGAAGTTCAGTCGTCATGGCCCCGTCTTTTACGAGGACCTTGAGAACCGTCGCGCATACGCCGTTCGGTCGGTTGTCCAAGAGCCAGGCACCGCAGCCTACAAAGGCAGCTTCCAGCTTGCGCAAGCGGGCAGCTGTGCCGACTTCTTCGATCGCGCGATGCACTGGCTGGTGCCGACGCATAGCCTGATCTGCGGAGACGTCGAGGGCAACATCGCGCTTCAGGTGACGGGGCTCACACCCAACCGAGACGGGTGGAACGGCCGGTTGCCCGTTCCCGGCACTGGAGAATACGAATGGCGTGGATTCCGCAGCGATCTTCCGCGCGAATTCAATCCGGAGAGGGGATACATCGCCACGGCCAACAACAACGTGCATCCGCCAGGATATGAAGGTCGACCGGTCTTCTACCACTCGTCGAGAGGCGTGGAGACGTCGCGGATCGCACGCCTCCACGAGATCTTCGGGTCGGGGGAGCCGCTCTCGGTCGAAGACCATATGCAGATTCAACACGACGCCCACTCGCTCGCGGCCGCTCGGGACATCCCGGCATTTCAGGGGTGGACGTCGGCTGACCCCGACCTCGAGTGGGCTCGGGGCCTGGTGGCGGAGTGGGATGCCACGCTCTCGAGAGAGAGCCCCGCGGCCGCCATCTATGTGCGGTGGGCCGCCGAAGTCGACGCGAGGGTACGAGACCCCAGAACGTCACTGGCTGCGGACGAACGCCGGAGGCTGGTGGAACAAGGCCTGACGGCAGCACTGGAGCGACTGACCTCGGAACTAGGGTCAGACCGAACCGAGTGGCGACACGGGAGGGTGCACGCCAGCCAGCTTCCGCACATGATGGCCTCGGCGTTCGACTTGCCCACAGTCGAGCGGCCTGGGGGGTTCGGAGCGGTCAACGCCACGGGCGCCAACTTTCGGAGGATTATCGACCTCGCCGACCTGGACCGTTCGGTCGCCAGTAACTCTCCTGGCCAGTCTGCTCAGCCGGGGAGTCCGTATTACGGCAATCTCGTGGAGAACCTGGGCAACGGAGAGTACTTCCCGCTGCTCTACACGCGCGACGCCGTGGAGGAACAGGCGGCCCATCGACTGAGGCTGCAACCAGGAAGCCGCTGACGTTGCAAAGCTAGGGGGCCGGTGCTCCAGACCTCGCGACGCCCACGCTCATGTCACTGCACGGGCGGGTGCGGGGACTCATCGACCTCCAGCTTGAACACGTCCGGACGCGCATAGTGGCCGGTGACGTCGAAGTCAAATTTGCTGCGCGCGATCGCGGTCAGGTCCAGGTTGGCGACCAGAATTCCCTCCTCTTCCCACAGCGGACCCGCGAGCACGTCACCCAACGGGCCATGAATCGCGGACCCGCCCCGACTGAGCACCTCTGGCCAGGCCTCGAGCTCCTCGCGTGTCTCGAGATCTTCGGGGTACATGTCCCGGCGCACATATTGGTTGCAGCCGAGGACGAAGCACCGACCCTCGAGCGCGATGTGCTGGAGCGTCGACTGCCATCGCTCGCGCGCATCCGCGGTGGGCGCCAGGTAAATGTCGACGCCCTTGCCGTACATCGCCATGCGCGCCAAAGGCATGTAGTTCTCCCAGCAGATCAGACCGCCGACGGTCCCGTGCACGGTCTCGACCGTGGTAAGTGTGCTGCCGTCGCCTTCACCCCAGATGAGCCGTTCCGCCGCGGTCGGTTTCATCTTGCGGTGCTTGCCGAGTAGAGATCCATCTGGGCCGATGTACAGGAGCGTGCAGAAGAGCGTACCCCGCTGTACGTGCTGTCTCGTTCCACCACGCCAACGCAGAGATGAACCTCGGCCTGCTCGGCTGCAACGCCCATGCGTTCGACTTCCGGTCCGGGCACTTCGATCGCGTTGGACCAGTACCGTTCCCAGACACGGCGTCCGGCCTCTGAGCGACCACCAACGGCGGTTCAGAAGGCCAGACCCCACGGATAGCCGCCAACGAATGCTTCCGGCATGAGCACCAGCTTCGCACCCTTCACGGCTGCGTCCGCGGTCATCGCACAGACCTTGTCGACGTCGGCGTCTCGATCGAACGGTGTCGCGCTCGCTTGCACCACAGCGACGCGAACGGTCTTGGCTTCGTTCATGAGCGATGGATCCCCTCTTCTTCGCGGCCCGAGGCAGGTCGCTCAGCCCGTTGCGTCGACCAACTCCGTGACGACATGTCCCACCGCACCGAGTGTAGCCGCGTAGACGGTCTCAAGCCATCCCCCGTCGACGCGAGTCAGCACGGGTCGATTGCAGCGGGATTTTCACCACGGGCTGCTAGATCCTCATCTTCTCTCTCGGGCTGCTGCGCGTAGATCGCCTGCCAGTCCGTGAAGAAAGTCCCGTATCGCAGCGGAACCGGCGATGGGCCCGGCTAACAAGGCGTGACGATGCGTCGCCCAGGCTCCCAAGGCTCAGGCCCCAAATGGCACGTACGTTGCTGGTTTGAGAGGGGGGACCTTGCTCCCATGCCGGGAGTTCTGAGCGTTGGCCCATTGATGGCTACTGTCCCGCGGGCTCGTCTGATCCTGATTGGCTGCACCCTGATCCTCGGTGTCGTGGCGGGGTTCGCCTCGGCCGAGACGGTGCGCGACGCCAGGTTGAAGATGGGCGCGCGCTTCGAGGTTACCGCCGTGCACGCGGACGCGGGACGCGCGCGAGCCGCCATCGAGCACGCGTATCGAGAGATCGATCGGGTCGAGTCACTGATCTCCAGCTGGCGCGAGTCGTCGGAGACCGCCGACATCAATCGCGCTGCCGGGGTGCACCGCGTGACGGTGTCCCGCGAGCTGTTCGCCCTGATTCGCCGGTCGCTCAAGGTGACTGACCTGACGCGAGGGGCGTTCGACATCACCTTCGCCTCTGTCGGGCGCTTATGGGACTTCAAGAATCCGGTGCCGGTGCTACCAGATCCCGATCGTCTCGCGGCGGCCATGCGCGCCGTCGGCACGACCCACGTCGTCTTGAACGAAGCGGACAGCTCCGTCTACCTGGCACACCCGGAGGCGCGCATCGGCTTCGGCGCGATCGGTAAGGGGTATGCGGCCAACCGCGCCGTCGCGGTGCTCAAGGCCAACGGCATCACGAGCGGTGTGGTCAATGCTGGGGGTGATCTGCTCGCCTTCGGCCGCCGAGAGGACGGGACGCCACGGGTCGTCGGGGTGGCCGACCCGCGACGGCCGGATCGCACCTTTGCGCACATCCAATTGGCGGATTTCGCGATCGTGACCTCGGGCGACTACGAGCAGTTCTTCCTGCTCGACGGTCGGCGTTACGCTCACATCCTCGATCCGCGGACCGGCTATCCGGTCGGTCACTCGCGTAGCGTCACCGTCATCTGCCCGGACGCCGAGCTGGCCGACGCCCTCGCGACCGCCGTCTTCGTCCTGGGCCCGGCCGACGGACTCGCGCTGATCGATCAACTCCGTGGGGTCGAGGGGTTTCTGGTCGACGCCGCGGGACAGCTTCACATGTCGCGCAACCTAACGACTCTATTCGCGGAAGAGGAGGTGTCGCCGTGAGGCCATACATGATAGCGGTCGTCCTGCTGGTCGGCGTCGCCGGCTCCGGCTGCGCCACGGTGCAGTCGTGGGAGCGAGGCACCCATGCGCTTGCGCCGATGCAGGTCGAGGACCCCGCCGCCAAGCTGATCGAGCGCAGCATCGATGTCTATCGCGAGGGGGCCGTGGGCGCCAACGGGGGCAAGTCCGGCGGAGGGTGCGGGTGCTCCTGACGCTGGTCTCGGCGGTCGTGGCGGCATGGCTGGTGTTTCGACCGGGTGGCGGGGACGCGCCCGACCCCACTCTGCCGCCTGATCAGGCGCCCCCGCCGGCATCGGTTCCCGAAGCCGCCGGAGTCGACGGCGAGTTTCTGTTCAACTACTACGACCAGGACGGCGACCATTCGCCGGTTACGGGGGGGCTTGGGACAGAGGCGCTCCAGGTGCTGTCTCCGGTCGTGGTGGCGCAGTGGGCCATCAACGACCGCTGGGCGCTGAACACCTCGATCGGGCTCGATCAGATTACCTCCGCCTCTACCGACAACATCGACGACGACATCAGCAGCGCCTCACGTGTTGACCAGCGAGCGTTCACGACCCTCGAGGTCGCGCGCGAGGTCGGGACCCAGACTATCGGCGTCAGCGGCGGGTTCTCGCACGAGTACGACTACAGCTCGGTGATGACCGGACTGCGGTGGACGCGGGACTTCAATCGCGACAACACGACACTCGCGACCAGCGGTCGCTACTATGCCGACCAGGTGTCGCTCTACGACATCGACGGCATCGACCGGGGCTCTGAACGACGACATACTGCCGACCTGGCTTTGAGCGTCACACAACTGCTGGGGCGTCGAACGGTAGCGACCATCGACGTCGCCTGGACCGCGCAGCGCGGGTTTCTCTCGACGCCGTTTCACGAGGTAATCGTCGCGCCGTCGCCAGATCTGCCCGTCGACCATCGCGTGGCCGAGCGTCTGCCAGACACCCGCGACCGGCGCGCGATCGGTGTGCGGGGCAATTCCGCCCTGACGGACTGGCTGGTGCAACGGGGCGGATATCGGTTCTACAACGATACGTTCGGCATTACGGCGCACAGCATCGAGAGCGAGACGCACCTGCGGCTGCCGGCCTCGAACGAGATGTGGGTGTTTCCGATTCTGCGCTTTCATCGTCAGTCGGCGAGCCGCTACTTCGGTCTGCCCGGGACACAGAGGGTCGACACCGAGTTCTTCACCGCCGACGGAGACCTCGGCCGTTTCGACAGCTGGCGCTACGGGGGCGGCTGGAAGTGGATCGGTGCGGGCAACACCACCCTGGGGTGGCTGCCGTTCCGCAGCGTAGAGACGCGTCTGACGGTCTATGAACGCAGCGATGGACTCCGCACCATCGCCTCGTCGGTTGGGTTGGGATGGGGGTTCTGATGCAGAAGCGCGTCGCCGTGGGGGTCGCCCTCGTAATCGTCGCCGCGTGGTCGGCGACAGCCGTCGCGCAGACCGACCAGCATGGGGTCAGTCACGACCTGGCCCAGCCCGGGCGGGTCACAGTCGTCGACTTCGCCGCGGCCTGGTGCGTGCCGTGTTGGAGCTCGCTGCCGCGTCTGGAGGCACTGGCCGCGCGACACCCGGACGTCGGGTTTCTCGTCATCAGTGTCGACGACCGTGTGGACGGCCGTGACCAGCTCGTGAGTAAGCTCGCCCTGACGCTGCCTGTCATCTGGGACGCCGACCACGTGATCGCCGAGCGCTTCGAGCCTCAGGCCATGCCCGCCACCTTCGTGCTCGATGCGCGTGGCGCCATCGTCTATCAGCACCTTGGGTACGACCAGGACAGCTGGGCCGCCTTTGTCGATTTTCTCGACGGTCTCTAGTCAGGCCCTGAATCGTCGAGATCCGCAATGTGCGATTGGGACGCATGACGGCCGTCATACGGAAGCCACGGCTCCGGCTCTAAGCTACCTGCGACCGTCCGGCCAGCCCTGACCCGCCCCTGCTTCGGAGGGTCGCACGCCTCCGACACAGCAGATCCAATGTGACTTGCGTTCCTGTCTACGTCGACCGCCTCATCGCGGGCGCCGTTCTGGTGTTGCTGGTGGTCTCCGCCCCCAACGCCTCTGGCACCGGTCAATCGGGCACCGGATTCGACCCGCCGTCTTCCCTTGCCGTTGTCACGTTCACCAACGTCGGCGGTGATCCCGAAGACGACTGGATGGGGGCAGGCATTGGCGAGACCCTGGCCACGGTGCTCGGACACGGGGTGCGCGTACCCTCCGTCCTGGCCGCCGAGCACCGCGGCGCCTCCCGAATCGTCGAGGGCTCCTATGAGCGGATCGGCAACCGGATCCGCATCACGGCCATGCTGACGCAAGTCGAGTCGGGTCGCGTCGTCCGTTCGGCTCTCGTCGACGGCAAGCTGAGCGACCTGTTTGCGCTCCAGGACGAGCTGGCTGCGCAGCTTGCCGGAGCCGCCACGATCACCGATTCGTCCGGTGCCTCCATCCTGGCTCCAGCCGCGCCTCCCAGCCGGCCCCAGTCCGGCCAGACCGCCGCGTCGACCGGGACCGCGGGCTTTGCCGTTGCCCCGGGCCCCTTCGTCGACGGCCCGCCACTCCCAGCATTTCCTGCCATGGTGGCGCGAGACGCGCGTGGCCGGGTCACGATGCGTGCGACACGCCTGACGGACGCGTTCGTGGTCGACGGTCGGCTCGACGAACCCGTGTACGAGACCATCGGCTCGGTCAGCGGGTTCATTCAGCAGGAGCCGGACGAGGGCGCGCCGGCGACCGAGGCGACGGAGGCCTGGATCTTCTACGACGACAGCACGATCTACATCGCCGCCAGGTGCTGGGACTCGCAGCCGGATCGGATGATCGCGAACGAGATGCGACGAGACAATCAGGGGATCTATCAGAACGAGAATTTCGCGGTGGTTCTCGACACCTACTACGACCGCCGCAATGGCTACCTGTTTCACGTCAACCCGCTGGGTGGCATGTTCGACGGGCACATCACCGACGAGCGGAACATGAACCGGGACTGGAACGGCGTCTGGGACGTCAGGACGGGACGGTTCGATCGAGGGTGGACGATCGAGATCGCCATCCCGTTCAAGTCGGTCCGCTTTCGCCCGGGCGCCGCGCAGACCTGGGGGGTCAATATGCGGCGCATCGTGCGCTGGAAGAACGAGACGTCGTATCTCACAACCGTGCCAGCGGCGTTGAGCCTGGGCGGTATCATGCAGCTCTCGGCTGCCGGCACCGTCGTTGGCATCGAGGCGCCATCCGGCACCGGAAACGTCGAGATCAAGCCCTACGCGATCTCGGGTCTGGCGACCGACCGGCTCGCGAGCCTGCCCACGGCGAACGAGCTCGACGGCGACGTCGGCTTCGACGTGAAGTACGGCGTTACCGAGGGGCTGACGGCGGACGTCACTTACAACACAGACTTCGCGCAGGTCGAGGTCGACGAGCAGCAGGTCAATCTGACCCGGTTCAGCCTCTTCTTTCCCGAGAAGCGGGAGTTCTTTCTCGAAGGGCAGGGGATTTTCGATTTCGGAGGCGGCCGGGGTTTCGGAGGCGGTGGGGGAGGCGCGGCGAGAAACACCCCCATCATGTTCTTCAGCCGGCGGATCGGCCTCGCGGCGGGCCGGCCGGTCCCGATCGAGGCGGGTGGACGCCTGACCGGCAAGGTGGGCGCGTTCAGCGTCGGGGTGCTCGACATCCAGACCGGCGATGAGCCGGTCTCGGGAGCGCACTCGACGAACTTCGCCGTCGTCCGGGTCAAGCGCGACATGCTCCGCCGCAGCAGCATCGGGGCCCTGCTCACCCACCGCTCGGTGGCGCTCGCAGGTGACGGGGCGAACCAGACGTACGGTGTGGACGGGACGTTCCGGTTCTACGACAACGTCAACCTGAACACGTATCTCGCCCGCACCCAGACGCCGGGGCTCGACGGGAACGACCGGAGCTACCGCGCGCAGTTCGACTACCGCGGCGATCGGTACGGCCTGCAGGTCGAGCGGCTGGTCGTCGACGAACACTTCAACCCGGAAGTCGGCTTCCTCAGACGCTCCGACTTCCAGCGCAACTTCGGCGGCATCGACGGCGTGCGCAAGCACTACCTGGAGCGGATCGGCGACTGGTCTGTCGATCTGAACGATCCCGGGGATCACACCTGGCTCCAGGCCAGCTCCCCCCTGCCGTTGCCCGAGCCCGGCGCGTACGTGGTGGAGGCCACGGGGGGCGGCGTGGACACCGCGTTCCTGGTGGTCGTCTCCGACGTCACCCTGCTGATCCGACGCGACGAGGGCGGCGCACTGATCTTCGTGGCCGACGCCCTCACGGGGGCCGCCCTCGACGGGTTCCCGTTGATCGTCAAGGAGACCTACTGG